>JBDGQV010000217.1:0-6348 GCA_042218725.1 Halothece sp.
TAAATCGTGATAACTTTTGTAAGGATCGGATTTTTTGTATTTATAGTAACACTCCTAACTTAACAAACGATTTTTCTTTCTGGAATCAATTATATTGACGTAATTGAAGTTAGTGACATAAAATGACTAAAGTATCAATTATTACCCAATTTTATCCTCCTGATTATGCAGCGACTGGACAATTAATTGAAGAGCTGGCTAATCAACTCAGTCAGCAAAAAATTAAAATACAAGTAATTACAGGACAGCCAGCATATGGACAACAAAAAACACTTGCTCCTAGCAGAGAACAACAAACTAACCTAAATGTGCGAAGATCGCTGACTTCCCGTCTTTGGCCCCAACGTCTTCGCGGGCGAGTCATTAATGGCTTGCTCTTTTGTTTAATTGCTGGTTTAAGACTGCTGAAACCTCGTTACAGAGGAGACGTATTACTCCTAACAACAGAACCCCCTTATCTAATTTTTCTCGGCTACTTGGCAAAGTTAATATTTAGGTTGCCTTATGTCTGTTTACTCTATGATCTCTATCCTGATGTTGCTGTCAGCTTAAATGTGATTTCCGAAAACCACTGGTTAACTCGCTTATGGAATTGGCTCAATGAGAAAATTTGGCGGAATGCTCAGGGAATTATCGTTCTCAGCTCAACCATGAAAGAACGTATTGTTGCCAAATGTCCCGATATTGCTGACAAAATTAGCGTTATTCCGAATTGGTCTGATCCCGATTATATTACCCCAAAACCAAAAACAGAAAATCCCTTTGCTATTAAACATAGTTTAGTCCAACCTTTTACAGTGCTTTACTCAGGGAATATGGGACGTTGTCATGATATGGAAACGATTATGGCAACAGCGTGGGAATTAAAAGATGAACCGATTCAATTTGTTTTTATCGGTGGTGGAGCAAAATATAATGACTGTTATCATACTGTCATTAAGCAATGGGGCTTAAACAATTGTTTATTTTTACCCTTTCAACCCAAGGAAGATTTGCCTAACTCCTTAACTGCTTGTGACCTATCGTTGGTAACGATTAGTAAAGGGATGGAAGGATTAGTCGTTCCTAGTAAACTCTATGGGTTTCTCGCGGCCGGAAAACCGGTAGCAGCGGTTTGTGAAGAACATTCTTACTTGTCTCAAATTTTACAGGAAGCTGGTTGCGGTCAAACTTTTGTTAATGGAGACAGTAAAGGATTAGCGGACTACATTCGTTTTCTCGCGACCTATCGTGAAAAAGTTGAAACGATGGGTCAAGCTGGTCGTCGTTATTTAGAAACTCACTTTACCCCAGAGGTAGTGGCTCAACAATATGCACAAGTTTTGTTAGGGTTATCCAGCTCTAGCAACTTTTCTATTCAAAAACAGCTCGAACAGTTAATTTAAAATCTATGATGATCTAGTATCCATTAACTTGCTGTTGATTGTATCCCGCTTGACAAAACTAAATTCAAATAATTAATCTCAAGTGAGTATAGCTTATTTTTTCAAAAACGATTAGGATAAAATCAAATCAAAGTTTAATGAGTGCCTCCAACTTGAGATTAAATTAGTAGGAAAAAAAACTAGCCGTTTCTAAACTCCAATTAAATTATGACTTCTTCTACACAACCTTATCCTTTCTCAAACTCCTCTTCCGCTAATACCTCTCAAACACCAGGGTTAGAAGTATGGCAAGAAGAAGAATCATTCAATAAAAGGCAAGTAATTAATGCTGCCCGTCGCCGTGCTTGGTTGATTCTAATTGTTGCCATTGCTGTTACGGGCGGAATCTGGACAAGAACGTTAAGCCAACCTCCTCGCTATCGGAGTAGCTTCCAACTCTTAGTAGAACCCATTGCAGGGGATCAAAAGTTTCAGCAATTAAGTCAACAACTTGATGTCAGTAGTAATAGCAATCCTTCACCAGACTCAGGTTTAGACTATCCTACCCAAATTCACGTCTTAAAAAGCTCGCAAGTAATGCGTCCAATTTATGAGCAATTGAAAAAAGATCATCCAGAATTGACTTATGGACAATTAGTGGGCCAGTTAAGCGTGAATCGACTGGGAGAAACCAAAGTTCTCCAAGTGAGTTACGAATCGGAAAATCCGCAATTAGCCGGTGCCGTAACGAAAACAGTCGCTGAAGAATATATAGACTATTCGGAACAACAACAAAAAAAGGCAGAGCAAAGGGTTTTAGATTTAATTGAAGCAGAACTGCCGTCTTTGCGAAAAAAGGTTGCTTCCATTCAAGCTGAAATGCAGAAATTTCGAAATGAACATAATGTTATTAATCCCATAGAAACCGGTAATCAATTATCTAGCAATATTACAGATTTAGAGCAACGTCAACGAGAAACACAAATTCAAATTGAAGAGAAACTATCTCTACGAGAAAATTTATTAAAACAACTTGGACTCAAATTAGATGAAGCCATGACCACAGTGGCTCTGAGTGAAGCACCTCGCTATCAAGAACTTCTAAATAAACTCAAAGATATAGAAACAAAAATTGCTTTAGAATCAGCACGATTTACAAAAGATAGTCCAACCATCGAAGCGCTTCAACAGCAAAAAGAAAGAATTTTACAACTTTTGAAAGAAGAAGCGTCAGCCGTATTAGGAAAACAACAAACTGATGGGGAAATGCCTTCAGCCATTAGTTCTCCTAACCCCATTCGTCTTTCTTTAACTCAAGATTTAATTAGTGCCACCAATGAAATTCGAGTTTTAAAGGTTAGAAAATCTGCTTTAGAAGATGCTGAACAAGAACTTCGTCAAGAGATAACACGAATGACAGAACTGGCTAGAAAATATGAAGGCATTAACCAGCGTTTACAAATTGCAGAGCAAAATTTACAACGTTTTATTGATCGCAGAGAGCAGTTAAAGATTCAATCGGTACAAAAGACAATACCATGGCAACTTTTAGAATCTCCTTATCAACCTAATCAACCCCTATCCAGCAAAACACAAGGCTTAATTTTAGGGGTCATTGCCGGAGCATTAGCAGGAGCTGGTGCTGCTTTTCTCGTAGAAAAAATCGATAATAAGTTTCATATTCCAGACGATTTAAAAGAAATGACCAACCTAGCAACGTTGGGGGTCATTCCTTTTCACAGAGAATTACAACAAGCCTTGCCAGAAGCTACCTCGCCCAAGTCAAACTCAAAAGCTCAAGGGGAACAATCAAACCAGTCCAATCATGATAACGGGCAACTTTCAACGCCATTAAGTACCATTTTTATGTCGTCTTTTCCCTTTGCAGAGGCATTTCGCTCCCTACATACAAATCTTTCTTTCATGAATCCCGATCAACCAATTAAATCGTTGGTGATTAGTTCTTGTATTCCTGGCGAGGGAAAATCAACGGTTGCTTTAAATTTGGCACAGGTGGCAGCTTCTGTCGGAAAACGAGTGTTATTAATTGATGCTGATTTGCGTTTGCCACAAATTCACCAAACCCTCGAACTATCCAATCAATATGGTCTATCTAACATTATTTCTGGAGAAGTAAGCTCAGAACAAGCCATTCAGCAATCATCACTGAATAATAATCTTTATGTTATTACATCTGGAGCAACGCCTCCCGATCCCACCCGTCTTCTGTCTTCCAATAGCATGAAACAGTTAGCTCAACAATGGGAAGACTCTTTTGACTTAGTTCTTTATGATACTCCTCCTTTAGGAGGGCTAGCCGATGCGAGACTATTGACTCCCTTAACTAATGGTTTAATTCTTGTTGTTGGGTTAGGAGTTACAAACCGCTCAATATTCAAAGATGTTATTGATCTTCTGAAAGTTTCCCAAGCTCGTGTCTTAGGAACAGTCGCTAATGGAATCAAACAAGGTAGTGTAAGTGACTACTATTACCACTATACGCGTTATTATAGCTATTATAATAATTACACGACTGATTCTAATCAAGGATCTTTAGCTTCTAGCAATAATAATGGCAACCAATCTTCTTAAGTAAAATAATGAGGTATCCTAATTACATAAATGATTTCATTATTATACGTAAGTGAAATGAAACAAGCAATGAGAAACAAGACATTTCGCCATTGGTTTGGGATGACTTTAAGTGCAATTCTTCCTCTCGGTGGGTGTTTTTTATGGGTGCCGTCTACCTCAGCACAAATTCCCTCACAATTAAAACAACCCGCCAATGAGTCTAGGCCCCTTGATTCGGAAGCTTCTCAGTTTCCTCCTCAATATCAAGAAACCCCTTATACGTTAGGAGCAGGAGATACTGTAAACATCAATATTTTCAATGTTCCTGAATATACTGGCGATTATCGCGTTTCTGTGGATGGTACCCTTAACTTGCCCATTGTGGGTACAGTTGATGTCAAAGGGTTAACAATTCCGGAAGCTCAGGAATTGATTGCTAACCGTTATACACCTATTCTACAGCGCCCTATTGTTACGGTGACCTTAGCTCAACGTCGTCCTATCCGAGTTGCCATTTCGGGAGAAGTGAATCGCCCTGGTTCTTATACTTTATCCTCCGGTGCCGGTAGAGGAGAAGGACAAGGCAATCAACAGTTTCCCACTATTACACAAGCCATTCAACAAGCTGGCGGCATTACCCGCTCAGCCAATGTCCGAGAAGTGAAACTGCGCCGTGAAATTCAAGGACAGCCCTCGGTACTAACGGTGAATCTCTGGAAGTTAGTGGAAGAGGGACAAATTGTGCAAGATGTAACCTTGCGCGATGGCGATCGAATTATTATTCCAACCGCTTCTGAGAACAATCCGCGAGAAACCCGACAACTATCGCAAAGTACGATCGCGCCCGAGACTCAAGCTGTAGAAGTAGCTGTTGTTGGAGAAGTCAACCGCCCTGGATCTTATGATGTTGAAGCAGGAGCGTCGGGAACACCGCCTACAGTAACGGAGGCAATCCAAGCTGCCGGGGGAATTACTAACTTTTCTAATATTCGTGATATTAAAGTGGAACGCACCACCTCAAAAGGGACTCAAAAAGTTCTGACTGCTAATTTGTGGCAATTGTTAAAAGAAGGAAAAGTTACCGAAAATGTGCTTCTGCAATCAGGCGATAAGGTAATTGTGCCCCGTGCCCAAAAAGTCAATCCCACTGAAGCCGAGGCACTGGCTTCCGCCAGTTTTTCTCCAGAAACCATTCGGGTTAATGTAATTGGCGAAGCTGAGAGGACAGGAACGTTAGAATTGCCAGCTAATACGCCCCTCAATCAAGCAATTCTAGCAGCCGGCGGCTTTAATAATCGCGCCGATAAAGGAGAAGTGGAATTAGTCCGTTTGAATGCTAATGGAACTGTTACACGAAGGGAAATTGAGGTGAACTTAAATAAAGGCATTGATCAACAATCAAATCCCATTCTGCGAAATAACGATGTCATCGTTGTCGAGCGCTCTACCTTAGCGTCAGTTTCCGACACAGTAGGGACAATCCTTGACCCGGTCAGCCAAATTTTCCAAGGATTTCGTTTCTTTGAAATTTTCTTTGGCAATGATTGATCTCTGCTTGCTAGCCGATGATCATGAGGTGCCAACTGTGGTTTACTAAAAGTAAAGTAACAATTTTTAAACTTAATTTGACAAAATGCAGTTAACTTACTTAGGCGCCAACAGTTGGCTTTGGCAATGGGAAAACTTAAATATTTTAGTAGATCCCTGGTTAGTTGATGATCTCGTGTTTTTGAACTGGCCTTGGCTCTTTCGAGGAACGCGTCGGGTCAATCCTCCTGCTTTACCAGATCGGATTGATCTGATTTTACTTTCCCAAGGATTAGAAGACCATGCCCATAAACCAACCCTAAAAACCCTCAACAAAACCATTCCCGTACTGGGATCCCCAAATGCCGCGGACGTAGCCACAGACCTAGGCTTTGAAAACGCGACAGTTTTACCGCAAGGGAAGTCCTATCGCTTCCAAGACAAACTGGAAATTCGTGCTCTTCCTGGTGCCCCCATTGGCTTAGACCAAGAAAATGCCTATCTTGTCACTGCCTTGAGTTCCCAGCAAAACCTTTATTACGAACCCCATGGGTTTCCGCCAGAAGAGGTGAAGGAATATTCCCCGGTAGATGTCGTGATTAATCCCATTGTTAATTTGGAATTGCCCTTAGCAGGGCCGATTATTAATGGGAAAGAGAGTGCTTTCCAACTGGCGCAATGGTTGCAACCCCAAGCCATTTTAGCCACTGCTGCTGGCGGTGAAATTGACTATCAAGGGGCTTTACTCTCCTGGTTAAAAACCGATGGGACTGCCGACGAAACGCGATCGCGCCTTCAACAAGCCGATCTCAATACCGAAATTATTGAACCCCAACAAGGAGAGCCGATTACGCTGTTAGAAACCGCTCCTTAAAGCGCAACA
>JBDGQV010000218.1:0-7891 GCA_042218725.1 Halothece sp.
TTAAAAATGGGCTTTTCAAGATAATAGAAGTGTCCGGTTCCTGTAATTGAAATTCTTGTTCCTCTAAAACATACCAGCGAAATGCTTGCTCTTGTACCAACCAAACCAAATATTCTTGCACGCCATTGCGGCGATAAACTTCTTTTTTATCATGTAATTCGTAAGAGGCACTACTGCTGGCAATCTCGACAATTAATTCCGGGGAACCTTCCACATAATCATCCTCACTAATGCGCGATCGGCCGCCGCTATCTTCATGGAATCGCAATAAAGCGTCCGGTTGCACTTCATTGTCAAAATCCAATCTTACTATGGCATTGTCAGCTAACATGAGTTTTGGTGTTGTCGCTGCATAGATTCCCAGCCAAGTAATAATTGTCGCGTGGGGTTGACCATGAGAAGTAATTCCAACCGGTGACGGCACGTAAACAACTCCCTCAATTAATTCTGCTTTCTTTAAGTTGGGCATTGCGTGATAACGACGTTCAAATTCACTGCGAGAGACGCGATACTCCTTCGGAGCCGGCACAAGGTGCCTACGCCATTTTCTAAGGGAGGGGTAACTTGTGGCGAGAAATTCTGAGCATTCACAGGCCTGTCCTCCTGCCTCTTTCTAATTTAAATTTTAATAACGCCAAAATTTTGTTGAGAAATCCAACTCAATATAATCCTGCTAGGAATAGCAAGTCAAGTTTTCCCTTGCCATAAGCTAAAATGTAACCGCTACTCTCTTTTGTCTATGCTTTTTTCAGCAATCAAAGGAAGAGCTTTCATTTTGCCAAAACAGTAAAGTAGTTACACCAAACTAAAACCAAAGTCGCAATGTCTAGTGTAGAATCTCCCGTAGCACAGGAAAAATCCGAACCGATCAAACTGCCAAAAACCAGTGAATCGGAGAAACTGAAGCGTATTCGCCATACAGCGTCTCATGTTATGGCGATGGCAGTGCAACGTCTTTTTCCCGAAGCACACGTCACCATTGGCCCCTGGACGGAAAACGGATTCTACTACGACTTTGATAAACCGGAACCTTTTACGGAAGAAGATTTAAAAGCCATCAAAAAAGAGATGGTGAAAATTATTAAACAAAAATTGCCCCTCATTCGGGAAGAGGTCAGCCGAGAAGAAGCCAAACGACGGATTGAGGAACTGCAAGAACCCTACAAACTAGAAATTCTTGATGATATTGAAGGGGGCCCCATCAGTATTTATCATTTAGGGGAGCAATGGTGGGATTTGTGTGCTGGTCCTCATGTGGAAAGTACAGGAGAATTAAACCCCAAAGCAATTGAAGTAGAAAGTGTTGCGGGGGCGTACTGGCGAGGGGATGAAAATAATCCCCAACTGCAACGGATTTATGGAACCGCTTGGGAAACCCCGGAACAACTGGCTGAATATAAGCGGCGCAAGGAAGAAGCCCTGAGACGGGATCATCGTCGTCTTGGCAAGGAACTGGGCTTATTTACCTTTACAGATTCAGTGGGTCCGGGATTACCCCTTTGGACGCCGAAAGGAACAACGCTGCGCACCCTTTTAGAGGATTTTCTCAAGAACCAACAACTAAAACGAGGCTATTCCCCTGTGGTTACGCCGCACATTGCAAGGGTAGATTTATTCAAAACGTCAGGGCATTGGCAAAATTATCGAGAAGATATGTTCCCGCTAATGGCGGAAGATGAAAAAGCGGCTGCCGAGGAACAAGGGTTTGTTCTCAAGCCCATGAATTGTCCCTTTCACATCCAAATTTATAAAAACGAACTTCATTCCTATCGGGATCTTCCCATTCGTTTGGCTGAATTTGGAACGGTTTATCGCTATGAACAGTCTGGAGAATTAGGGGGACTAACTCGCGTTAGAGGATTTACCGTAGATGATTCTCACTTATTTGTTACGCCCGAACAATTGGATGATGAATTTCTCAGCGTGGTGGATCTGATTCTATCAGTGTTCAAGAGTCTCCATCTGAAAAACTTTAAAGCGCGATTGAGTTTTCGCGATCCCGAATCTGATAAATATATCGGGTCGGAAGAAGCCTGGAATAAGTCAGAAAAGGCAATTCGCCGCGCTGTTGAAAAATTGGGAATGGACTATTTTGAAGGCATTGGCGAAGCTGCGTTTTATGGTCCCAAACTCGATTTTATTTTCCAAGATGTCTTAGAACGGGAATGGCAGTTGGGAACGGTACAGGTGGATTATAATCTGCCGGAACGGTTTGATTTAACCTATATGGCCGAAGATGGCACCAGAAAACGTCCGGTAATGATTCACCGTGCCCCATTTGGTTCTTTAGAACGCTTAATTGGCATTTTAATTGAAGAGTATGCCGGTGATTTTCCGTTATGGTTAGCTCCTGAACAAGTTCGCTTGTTACCCGTGAGTCAAGATCAGTATGACTTTGTTCAACAGGTTGCCAATCAAATGCAACAAGCCGGGATTCGGGCAAAAGCTGATGTCAGTGGCGAACGTTTAGGCAAACTCATTCGCAATGCCGAAAAGCAAAAAGTCCCCGTGATGGCTATTGTTGGCGCTAAAGAAGTCGAAGCAAATAGTCTTAGTGTGCGGACTCGGGCTTCCGGTGAATTAGGCAGTATGGATGTGGGAGAAGTCATCCAAAAATTGGAAAGCGCGATCGCGTCCTATGAAGAATTTTAGAGCTTAACTTACCGAAACTTTCAGTAACTGACGATAAAATTCCTTGGGAAAATCAACGACTCCTTCTTTTTGGTAAGTTCTAATTAAGTCAATGAGATACCCAATAAAGTCCTCATTTTTCAGGACAACTTCGTAACTGAGTTCAGCACTGCCATCAAATTGCAAGCGACAACGCGTTTGTTCTAATGGCAACGAGGAAACGGTCCAAGTTGAAATAAAGGGAATCGCTTTTCCCCCTTCAATGGGCCGTTGTCCTTCTAATCTTCCTTGTCGATAAAGGCTAAGGGCTAATGGCAACCAACTTCTTTTTGCCCCTGGATAATAGGGATTATAGGGAACAACGTCTTCTTTATTAACAGGCTTTAAATTTTCAATTGACATATTGATGATTGCTCCTTAATTTCCTTTTTCCTGATGATTCATTGTCAATTATTCCTTGTCTATTTTATCCATGAAAATCAGAATGTTGGTTAGTCATTTTGGGCTAAACTCTTCTCATTAAAAATAAAGATCGTCACTGCTAATCGACCCCCATTAATGTCATTATGTCTCTTTCCAATCAATTAACGCTCTCCTCTACAGTTCCTTCCCAAGCTTCTTCTGCTAAGCTGGGGAATCCTTTGAGTATTGCCCCCATGATGGATCGTACCGATCGCCATTTTCGTTATTTTATGCGTCAGATGACTCGTAGAACGCTACTGTATACGGAAATGGTCACGATCCCAGCTATTATCAACGGCGATCGCGAAAAATTACTGGGTTTCTCCCCCGAAGAACATCCCCTTGCCTTACAAATTGGGGGCGACGATCCCGATAAAGCTGCCGAATGTGCCCGCATTGCTTCTGATTGGGGATATGATGAAATTAACCTCAATATTGGTTGTCCCAGCGATCGCGTTAAAAGCGGCAATTTTGGCGCCTGTTTAATGGCAGAACCGGAAACTGTGGCAAAAGTCGTGGAAGCGATGCAAACTGCAGTTGATTTACCCGTTACAGTTAAACATCGCATTGGCATTGATGATCGCGATCGCTACGAGGATCTGGCTGAGTTTGTTCGGATTGTTTCCAATGCCGGTTGTCAGCGGTTTACAATTCATGCCCGTAAAGCTTGGTTACAGGGATTAAGTCCCAAAGAAAATCGGAATGTTCCCCCTTTACGCTACGAAGATATTTATCGCCTTAAGCAAGACTTTCCGCATTTATTTATTGAAATTAATGGCGGCATTAAAACCCTTCCTGAAATTAAGGAACATTTATCTCATGTGGATGCTGTCATGATTGGGCGCGCTGCTTATGATAATCCCTATTTATTTGCGACGGTTGATCAAGATATTTATGGAGAAAAAACGACACCTCCTACTATGAAAGAAGTGGTTGCAGGCATGTTGCCTTATATTGATTGTTGGGTAAATTATGGAGTTAAACTAAACAGCATTACCCGTCATTTGTTGCATTTATTTAATGGACAGCCTGGGGCAAGAGCGTGGCGTCGATATTTGACAGAAAAAGGATCTTGTTCGAATGTCGGGGCAGAAGTGGTGGAACAGGCATTAGAATTGGTTCAACCT
Source organism: Halothece sp. (assembly GCA_042218725.1). Taxonomy (GTDB): domain Bacteria; phylum Cyanobacteriota; class Cyanobacteriia; order Cyanobacteriales; family Rubidibacteraceae; genus Halothece. Next base: position 4,221 of record JBDGQV010000218.1, read on the forward strand.
CGTTTCTAACCCTCCTGTCGGGGTCCATTGAATAGCACCATCTTTGCCTGTAATATAAATATTAAGTTGATCTTGATTCATTTCTTGTTTTAAATTATCAGAAATTTTGTTCGTTACCGCGATCGCGCTTTCAATATTTAATTGTTTGAACCAACTCCGGCTAACGTCTTTTCCAGACCATAATAAAACATCAATTTCTCTGAATTCTGAGGGAATACTGGGTAGCATTTGGGTTGGATAATTGAGAATTCCCCATTGGTGATTGCTAAAGTTAATGCTTAATAAAAGCGGATGACTTTGTTTGACAGTTAAACCATGATTTTGAACGAGAGGGAGATCAGAAGAAATTCTTTGCTGAGACGTTGATTTTAAATTGGGTAAAGTGTTGATTTCTCTGTCTAGTCTCGGTGAATAAAATAAAGTTTTAATGGGAACTTTGGCATGTAGATAATCCCATTCATTATCTGATTTAAGCGCGATCGCGTTATCAATTTGGGAAATTCCTTCTTGTTGTAGAAACGGCAAAATTGTATAGCGAATTGTATCTTCCTGACCGCAATTAATCAGTGTTACTTGACCTCGATTTTGAATTACAATAACGCTAGGTTCCTTGGTAGCAAATACTGTAATTTGTCTAAGGATTAATTGTTTATAAGTAATGGGAATAATCATAAGCGCGATCGCGCCAATTAAAGCAACTTTCCAATATTTTTGCCCTTTTGGAAACTGCCAAACCAATACTATTAAACTGTAAATACCGATGACTTGCCATAGGGCAAGCTTTCCAAAAAATAAATAACTGCCCGGAAGCTTATTTAAACTAGAAACTAAGCTAATTAATATCTGAGTTGGATAAGATAGCAATAGCGCGATCGTTTCACCTAAAGAGGAAATAATCAGTCCTGTTAACCCGCTAAAGATTCCCCCAATAATAATTAAAATAGCAAAAGGTGTTACAAAAATATTCAGGATAATACTATAAGTAGCGACTGTCCCAAAATGGAATAACTGTAATGGAAATACCCAAGGTAAAACTGCAATTGGAACAGCAATCAAAGAAGCCACTGTTGGCGGTAAACCATCCCATTTTTTTAATAAAACAGGAAGAGTCACAATTAATCCCAGTGTTGCCAAGAAACTAAACTGGAATCCAACATCAAGAATCCAAACCGGATTAATTAATAATAAAATGGTGGCAATTATTAATAGTGATCTTATTGAATTAATTTTTCGTTCTGTCACTAATCCTAATAACGCTACAACTCCCATTAAACTAGCTCTTAAAATTGATGGTTGTAGTCCGGTTAATCCCACATAAATTCCTAATATTCCTAAACCAATTACTAAACGTAATAAAACTTGAAATCGTTGGGTAAGAACTAACACAATTCCTAAAAGGATTGAAACATGAAAGCCGGACGCTGATAAAAGATGCGCTAAACCAGCCCTTAAAAATTCATCCTGAATTGTTTCGGGTAAATTAACAGCTTTTCGTCCCAAAACCATGGAACTGACTAAATTTCCTTTTGGAGTCCCTAACCCTTCAAGGTGAATGTTTACAATCCTGTCCCGTAACTGCCAAAATCCCCAATTAGCTTCTTCGATAACTGTTATTTTTTTGCCGCTGATTCCAGCAAACGCGCCATTTTTATGTAAATACTCTTTAAAGTTAAATTGCCCAGGATTTTTTGGCGTAGAAGGTTGATAGAGATAACCAGTTACTTGAATCAGAGAACCAGGATTCAAACTGTTTTTTTGCAGAGGGGGAATTGTTGTATAGAGTTTTCCTGTAACAGTTATATTATTTCTGTTAGTCTTAAGGTCAACTTGTTGGGTTGATAACCAAAACTTTAATTTTCCAGATTGGTTTAGAGTTGGAGAATTTAATACTTTGCCAGTAACAGTAACCCAGCGCCCATTGTCTTCTGAAGACATAATTTGACTAATATCATTAGGCGTTGCAGTAGGAAAACGCACAAAGAAGGAAATAATTCCAATTAAAAAAATAAAAACAAGACCTAATACAGTTTTCCCTCGTAATCCCCACCAATTGTAACTAGGGGCAATATTGATCAAAATGATCCCAGTAATTGCCCCGAATAGTGTAATCGTTAGGCCATATTGATTAAATCCTGAGGCAATAGCTAAACCAAGAATATAAGCGCAACAAAAAATTGAAACCTCTTTGGCATACATTTGCCTATAGAGTAATGCCTAATTTGATCCCCAATAACGCATGAATCACCATAATCCCTAGACTTAAACTGCCTAGATAAGCATGAAGAGTTCGCAATGGTTTCTTATCACCACCAAACCCAGTAAGAGAAATGAAACCATTGACTGCAAGCAAACTTAACACACTTGAACCTGTCCAAAAATGAGGACTGTCTAAAATTGGTTGTTGTTGTATAACGAGTGATAATAAGCCGCCAAGATAGCCTAATGCGATAAATGTAAACATCCAGGGAGCAAGTTTGCGATGACTCTTCCGATTTTCTGTCGCTACCTCATTATCGGTTACTATTCGTCCTTTCCAACCTGTCATTGCCACTGCTGTTCCCATTACAAAAATCACGATACCCATCATAATGGGATGTCCCCAATGAGTAATTGGTTGTGGCAAATTGAGAGAACGAAATAAGGAGGCAATTGGTTCTAATAATTCACTTAAATTCATAAAGTAACTTTACTTCAGTTCTGAATGCTCTTGTGCCCTAAGAATGCAACCTCTAATCTAAGAAACGCCAACAGTTTGTACTGACTGATTCTCAGACTTCAATAAAGGAAACCCTAACTGTTCTCGTTGTTCGTAATATCGTTGCGCTGTTTTCCGTGCTAAAGAACGAATACGACTAATATAGCGAGTGCGTTCCGTAACTGAAATGACTCCCCTTGCCTCTAACAAGTTAAACGTGTGAGAACACTTGAGAACATAATCCAAACTCGGTAACACTAACCCTCTTTCTGTCAGTTGATTTGCTTCTTGTTCGTAGAGTGTAAACAGTTGAAATAGCAGTTCTGGATTGGAGGCTTCAAAGTTATAGGTACATTGTTCAACTTCACTTTGGAGATGAATTTCGCCATAATTAATGTATTCGTTCCATTGAATTTTAAGTAGCGCATCAACCTCTTGGAGATACATGGCAATCCGTTCTAAACCATAGGTAATTTCAATGGAAACTGGATGACAATCAAAACCGCCACATTGTTGAAAGTAGGTGAATTGAGTAATTTCCATGCCATCTAGCCAAACTTCCCAACCGACACCCCAAGCACCTAACGTTGGGGCTTCCCAGTTATCTTCAACAAATCGCACGTCATGATCCTCAGGCCGAATTCCCAAGGCGCGTAACGATTCTAAGAATAATTCTTGAATGTTAGCAGGAGAAGGCTTCATTAAAACTTGATATTGGTAATAGTGTTGGAATCGATTGGGGTTTTCCCCATAGCGTCCGTCTGTCGGGCGGCGACAGGGTTCAACATAGGCAACTGACCACGGTTCTGGGCCAATCGCGCGCAAGAAAGTGTGAGGACTCATAGTCCCCGCTCCTTTTTCGGTATCGTAGGGCTGAGCAATTAGACAACCCTGATCGCACCAAAATTGATTTAAGGTGGCTACCACTGACTGAAATGTATTTGAAGACATCTTCTTTGGCCCAAGTCCATTTTTT
>JBDGQV010000219.1:0-11797 GCA_042218725.1 Halothece sp.
CAATAATGACGATGATGGCGACGATTAGAACAATAGCAAGATCATCTATATTTGCCGATAAACTGGGCTAAAATAAGCACTTAGTCCTTTTAATCGCAATTGTTCATGGAAGACGTTTGGTTACTGGCAGGAGGCGGACTTTTTTCGGGGTTGCTGGCTGGGTTATTAGGCATTGGAGGCGGCACTGTTTTAGTTCCCATCATTATTACCGTGGGCTATACCCCTGTACAAGCAGTGGCAACCAGTAGTCTCGCCATTATTTTAACGGCCTTATCCGGCAGTATTCAAAACTATCGCATGGGCTACCTAGACTTACACCGCATCTGGAGTTTAGGCTTTTCTGCCATTATCACTGCCCAACTTGGGGCTTATATTGCCACAGGGCTTCCTGACAAGCAACTTTTAATTGCGTTTGGCGTATTACTCTTAGCGAATATTGGCTTAGCGAGTTGGCGGAAACAATTAGTTCAAAAAGAAGACCATCTTCAACAAGCCAACCGAAATCAAACCCTAGCCCGAATTGCAACTGGAGGAATCGCCGGATTTCTTGCTGGATTATTTGGCATTGGCGGCGGCGTCATTATGGTACCGTTGCAAATGGTTTTACTGGGAGAATCGATTAAAGTTGCCATTCAAACCAGTTTAGGAGTCATTGTCATTACTTCCATTTCTGCAACTGCCGGACACGCCTGGCAGGGAAATGTTCTCTTTTTACAAGGATTAGTGTTAGGATTAGGGGGATTAGTAGGGGCGCAGTTGAGTACCCGTTACTTGCCCAAACTGCCCGATCGCGCGATTCGATTTGGTTTCTATACCCTACTGGCGTTACTTGCCGTTTATACGTTTTGGCGAGCTGGTTTATTGGGCGGCTAGGAGGGGTTAACTTCCCGAATTTCGGTATATTCAAAGCCGTGTTCACTGGGTTGGACTAACGGATACCATTCCCCATTAATGCTTAACCAGTCTTCTTGACAATCTGCTTTGGGGGAAAAATAAACCAGAACATACTGTTTCCCAATAAACGGATTCATCTCTTGTTCCACTTCACCGCGCCATTGGGTTTTTGTTACCAACACCACCAGCTGATTGGCAATGTTAGGCAAGGCGTTTGCCACCTGTCGGCGGTAAACTTCATCCAAACTGCCAAAGGGTGAGTCCATGACCATGGGAAATGTGCTGCTATCAGGGGCAATGAGGGTATTATTAGCACTCCAATTGCGAACGCGATCGATAATCCCACCAATTAAAGACAGGCTTAAAATCTGATTTTCGCCGGTAGAAGCCGCGACGCTTTGTTCTTCTCCCGTTGTTTGTTCCACCAAGCTTAACTCATAATTTTGATCGAGCTTAGGCAAATAAGGTGTAAAGGAAATATTGGCAAAAATTTCCTGAACTTTCTGTTCCAATGTGACTCGAAAGCGACGCTCAACATCAGCCTTGAGTTGTTGAATACAATGAATGGCTTCCTCAGTTGCTTTCCATCGACGTTGTGCTAATTGATGTTTTTCTTCCTTGCTTTTTTCTTGATCAAGTTGTTTTGACAGAGTTTCTAATTGTTCTGTTTTTTGTTTGAATTCTATTTCATTGCGTCCTTTTTCTAAAAGGAAATCTTCCAGTTCTTTTTCGATGGTATCTAATTCCGTTTGCAATCGTTTAATTTCCTGATCCGGATACTCTCTCAACTGCTGTTTTACCGTTTCCAATTCTTTCTCTAACTTGGCAAGTTTTTGGCGTAATTCAGTAATTTGTTCTTGACTCTCATCAACAGTTTCCCAAAAATTCATTGCTTGTTTTTCCAACTGTTGGGTATGGGCATGTAAACGAATCAACGCTTCCTCGACATCGGCACTTCCTGCCTTATCCTGCCACTGTTTCACTTGATCATGAGGATGGGTTCCTGGGATAAGTTCTGTCCCGCAAATGCAATACTGTTGGTTTAATAATTTTTCAACAAATGCCTTTTTAATGCCGTTAGGAAGTTCTTTAGTTTGCTGAAATTGATCAAATAAACTAGAACACCTCTGGGCTAAACTCTCCATTAAAACGGTATAACCTTGACTGGAAATGGTTTGTTTAATTTTTTGATGGAGACGAACTAACTGTTCTCTTGTTGTTTTTACTTCCAGTTCTAAATTATTTTTAATACTCTGTAAATTTTCTGCCCCTTTGAGCGCCAGCAACTCCTCTCCCAAGGTTTGCTTAACATTTTGTTTTTCTTTAATTTCTTGGTTGATAATTTCTTGACGTTCTTGAATCGCCTCCGTTTCTTGTTCTAATTTTTGTTTTTGCTTTAATAATTGTTTGGTTTGAATATCGCCAATATTGCGTAATTCTTCTTCTAAACTGCGACGAGCATTTTTTAAATGTTCAGCAGAGCGTTCAAAAATTTTAATGCCTAACAGTTCTTTCGTCGCTTCCGTTAGTCCTGTCTTTTTTTGATAGCGAATAATATGATCAATGCGTTCCCCATCAAAGAAAAAATATTGATGCAAACTAGCTGGCAAAATACGGCCAATAATATCATCAGGATGTTCTAAGGGATGTTGCCAACAACCATCATCTCCAGCAATTAGCATAAATAACTGACTTTCGCTGTTTTCTATTGTTTCATTATTTTGATGTTTTGTGGCATAACAGCGACGCTTGAGTTGATATGATTTATAATCATGTTCAAAGGTCAATTCCACAGAATACTCCACGGACTTTCCAGGAATGGCTTCTTGTATGGCTCGTTTATTGACTAATTGTTCTGAGTTGGCAAACGCGGCCGTAAATTCTTCATAAAGTACCCAAGTAAATGCGTTTAAAAGCGTGGTTTTACCTGCCCCATTATTACCATGAATAATTGTGGTGTTCTGTGGTTCACCTGATAATTGAATGTCTGGTGTAAAACCATAAAACTGACGGAAGTTACAGAGCTTAATTGACTTTAATTTCATTGCACCACGCTTTTAATAATGTTGAGAACATCCTCATTAATGTAGCGAGGGGATTTCTGATAAAGTTTCTTTTTTTCTAGTTGTAAAACTTGGGTAACAATCTCCTGAACTTCCGGGGAAAAACGATTTAGATTAGTTTGCAGATAGTTTTCATCTGGCGCGGCACTCATAATAATTGAGAATGAAAACAGGATCGTAGGTTGGATTTAATTTTATTTTACCCAACCTAGACCTCTTATTGCGCATCAATGGTAAAACAGACACAACCCAAACTAAATAAGATACATCCGAATAGATAAAAGAAAGAACGAATCGTCAGTTCATCAAAACATAACACTAAAGCATCAATCGTAAAGCAAATGCTTCCGAGTAAAAATAACCAACTTCCCCACCGATAATATTTCATCAATCGCAAGGGAAATTCATGAGACAATAGATAAAGACTGTTTCGACAAAACTTGTTGATAATAGTCTCGCAACTGTTGGGTTGCTGCGGGCCATCCCCAACATTCCGCTTCTTGACGGGCTTTTTCCCGTAGCAATTCCCGTTCTGATTGTGCTTCTAAAAGCCGTTTGGTCGCACTGACAGCCCCTTGCGGATCTTTCGGATCAAATAAATAACCATTCACCCCATCAGTGACAATATCAGGAATCCCGCCCGATCGCGCGGCAACTACGGGACAACCGGCAGCCATGGCTTCTAATAACACTAAGCCTAAAGTTTCGGTGCGTGAGGGGAAAATAAAGGCATCTGCCGAGGCATAAGCAGCGCCAAGGGTTTCGCCTTCTAAATAGCCCACAAAATGGGTTGGGGTATCGGCAAAATGCTTTTCTAAAGTTTCCCGATAGGGACCATCTCCCACAATGGCGAGTCTAGCATTGGGAATTGCTTCTAACACGGGTTTAATTTCATCAATTTGCTTTTCTGCCGAAACCCTCCCCACATAAAGCAATAAGGGATCATCGGGATAGCCTTGAGATAAATATTCCCGCATCCGGCGCGATCGCAGTTGGGGACGGAATAATTCCGTATCGACGCCTCTTTGCCAAAGGGCTACCCGCTCAATGCCATGTTCGCTCAATTCTTCCATCATTGCCGTAGAAGTGCATAAATTTAACTCGGCTTGGTTGTGAGCCGCTTTGAGCAATTCCCACAAGACACCTTCTAAAGCTCCCATGCCATAATGCTGTAAATATTGGGGCAAATGGGTGTGATAAGAGGCAATGAGGGGCATTTCCTTGGTTTTCGCATAATATAACCCTGCTAGCCCTAAAACAGCAGGATTTACCGTATGAATGACATCCGGTTGAAATTCCTCTAATACGCTTCCAATAGAAGGGTGAGGCAAAGCAAGTTTTAACTCGGGATACAACGGCAATGGCATTCCAGAAACCCCATGTACCCTTGCGCCTTTATATTCCGTCAATCCACCATCTGGGGCAACCACTAACACTTGATCGCCTCCCTGTTGCAAATGATTAATCGTTTGGCATAAGCGGGTAACAATGCCATCGACTTTTGGTAAAAAGGTTTCAGTAAACAGGGCAATACGCATAACTTCTACAGCTTAGACACAATGAATCAGAGTTAACAGAGATGACGCCTTTTTTTAAATGAAGACAACTTAATCATCCCTGATTGTAGAACGCTATTGACGCATTTCACCAAAAAAATTATGGTAGAAACGCTCGTGGAGAACGTCTCTACCATGGTCATGATTGCTAGCAATTGGTTAACCGGAGTTGTTTTCCTTTTGACGTTGCTGTTTCAAACGTCTTTCTTTGGCGGCAATGACACCTTTACTGACGGGAAAACCAGTGCTGGGGATGACTTGGAATTCGCGTTCTGCTTCTAGTTTTTTCAATTCCGTATAGTCAACCCAGTGAATACAATTCACCGGACAAGTGTCAATGGCTTCTTGGATGACCTCTTCTGGGTCGCCATCTTGACGAATTGCCCGAGCCCGTCCATGTTCAGGTTCAATATAGAAGGTATTTTGTGCGGTATGAGCGCAATGTTTGCAACCAATGCAAGTTGACTCATCCACATAGACTCCCTTCTCCCGAAATTGTCCGCCTAATTCCGGTTCGTAACCTGAACGGTCAGGGTTATGCCGTAAAATGCCGCCTAATTCGGGTTCTAAACCAGAACGATTGGCATTGGGTGAGTCAGACATTACGCACTCCAGCGTTGAACAACAAGGCGAAGGGAACCGTCTTCGTTTTTCTGTTCTTCTGCGACTTGAAAGCCCTCGTTAGAGGTAGCGTTCCTGACAGTATGATAGGCATAGCGTTGGCTAACTTGATTAAGAAAGCCGTTGACACTCCAAGGTTGCTGCCAATATTGCAAATCGGCAACAAGTTCATATTCGCTTCCATTCCAACGGAAACCGACATCGTATTGATTGTCTTGTTCGATGACAACTTCCGCATCATGGGTTTGCCCCTGATAGCCGCGAACATTAGCGGGACCGGATTTCCAGTCGATACCAAGGTCGCTGAGGGCAGCTTGCAAAGAGGAGAGGTTGCGAATTTTGGTTTTAATTTGACTAAAGTGTGACATGGCTTTTTATCTTAATCTCCGCGCCAGTTTACTTAAATTTAACAAAACAAACCTTTCTATAAAAAAATTTACCAAGATGTGGTCGTAGTTTGCGTCGTTGTTGTGGTAGAGTCTACTGTATTTTGAGCAAAATATTCTGAGGTTAGTTCCGTGGAAACCACTTCGCCAAGTTGGGCTTCAATGGCTTCTGTTACCTCAGTACAAGAGTTGCCAATCATGCCAGTGACTTTCTCTTCTACTCGCCCATCGGGGTGGATGATGAACTCCAGCGTTTCCATGCTCATAGGACTTTTGAGTGGTTGGTTAGGTGATTAAAACAATATTAGGGCAAGATAAAGTTTGATTAACATCAATGGATTTCATTGATTTTTGATAATTATTAATGCTTTAATGGTGATTTGCCCTGATCTATTGTAAGTTTCGCTTAAGTTTCTTGAAGCGTCAAGTAAAGCAAAAGCTAAAACCAATCTTGATTTTCTTGTCGGTTCAGGAAATGGGGATGAATGGGGTGGATTGCTAAGCCAAAAACTTAGCAATTTGTTACAAAAATTTAAATACGCTTCATTATCATTACGAGTTTAAGCATGAATAGTAAGCAACACACGCAAGCAATTAATGTTGGTATCCTCGGATTTGGCGGCTTAGGACAGGCGGCTGCGCAGATTTTAACCCCAAAACAGCAAATGCAGTGGGTGGCAGTCGCGGATCAAAAAGGATATGCCTATCAGCAAGATGGACTCAACCTAAAAGAATGTCTTGATTATTCTTCGAATCAAGGGTCTGTGGGCCATTTAGAAGAGATTGGCACCCTATCTTCTACCAGTATCCGCGATTTAATTCGACAACATCCCGAGGTTGACGGTTATTTTCTTGCCCTTCCTAATCTACCGAATACCTTCATGGCATCTGTGGTAGAAGAATTTATGGATGCCGGTTGGCAGGGGGTGTTAGTGGATGCCCTCAAGCGCACCAGTGCCATGGAAGAATTGCTAGGCATGGACGAGGCGTTAAAAGAAGCTGGCATTACTTACTTGACAGGTTGCGGGGCAACTCCTGGTTTATTAACAGCAGCGGCGACAGTGGCTGCGCAAAGTTACGCCGAAATTCACGAGGTTAATATTACCTTTGGGGTTGGCATTGCCAATTGGGAAGCCTATCGGGCGACGATTCGCGAGGATATTGCCCATATTCCCGGCTATACTGTCGAACAGGCAAAAGCCATGACTGATGAAGAAGTGGCTGCGCTGTTGGAAGAAACCAATGGCATTTTGAAATTGGAAAATATGGAACATGCCGATGACTTGATGTTAGAGTTGGCGGGAATTTGTCCGCGCGATCGCGTTTCCGTTGGCGGCGTGGTTGATACTCGTCATGCGGAAAAACCCCTCAGTACGAATGTCCAAGTTACCGGACGCACCTTTGAAGGCAAAATTTCCACCCATACCTTTACCCTCGGCAATGAAACCAGTATGGCAGCCAATGTTTGCGGCACGGCTTTTGGTTATCTCAATGCTGGCATTGACTTTTATCGGCGCGGTTGGTCGGGTGTCATGACCGCAGCAGAAGTGATGCCAAAATTTGTTCATTGATTTTAATGATACTATGAGTTGATTTCCCTCTAGAGGATGTCTGGAGGGAATTTTTTTGTTGTTATCGCTTTAATTGACAGGCTAATCAGGTTTCGCTAATATCTGAATAAATATTCAGGTATTCAATATTCATCATGGGACAGCAAAGCGGTTGTTGCGCTCATGAGCATGAAAACAGTCATACTCATGATTCCGGCGAATTTAACTGGCGACAGGAACTCAAGCCGATCGCGCTTTCTGGGATCTTATTTTTAATCGGTTTGATTTTTAACGAACCCCTGCACAACACTCCCTACAGCATTGCCGAGTATGCTGTCTTACTTCCTGCCTATGTCATCAGCGGTCGGAGTGTTCTCACCAGTGCCGGGCGCAATTTGCTTAAAGGACAAATCTTTGATGAAAACTTTTTGATGACCATTGCCACTTTAAGCGCGATCGCGATTCATAAAGTACCAGAAGCGGTGGCAGTGATGGTCTTTTTCCAAGTGGGAGAATTATTTCAAGGGTATGCCGTGGCGCGATCGCGCGGTTCCATTCAATCCTTGCTGGAAGTTCGTCCCGACAGTGCCAATCTCAAAACGAAGGAAGGGGTTACCACGGTTTCTCCTGAAAGCATTAACGTCGGTGAATTAATTGTGGTGCGACCTGGAGAAAAAGTTCCCTTGGATGGTGAGATTGTTGAAGGGAACTCCCAACTTGATACTTCCGCCCTCACCGGAGAGTCAATCCCGCAGACAGTTCAAGAAGGAGATCAGATTCTAGCCGGTTCCATTAACCATTCTGGGGCTTTAACGGTACGAGTAACCAAACCGTTTGCTGAATCCTCCATTTCTAAAATTCTGGATCTTGTGGAGAATGCCAACAGCAAAAAAGCAGAAACCGAGAAATTTATCACCACCTTTTCTCGTTACTATACCCCTGTGGTTGTTTTCCTCTCGCTAGCCGTTGCCATAATTCCTCCCCTATTTATAAACGGTGCTACTCAGGCAGAATGGACCTATCGCGCCCTGGTTTTATTAGTCATTGCCTGTCCTTGCGGGTTAGTTATTAGCATTCCCCTGGGTTACTTTGGCGGTGTCGGGAATGCTGCCAGAAATGGGATTTTAGTGAAAGGGGCAACTTTTTTAGATGCCTTAACGCAAGTGAAAACCGTTGTCTTTGATAAAACCGGTACTCTCACTAAAGGCAATTTTCGAGTCACCGATATTGTTTCCCATCATCGTTGGAGTCAACCAGAATTGCTGGAATTAGCCGCAACGGTGGAGTCGCAATCCACTCATCCCGTTGCCCAATCCATCCGAGAAGAATATGGGCAAGCGATTGATGAATCCCTCCTGCAAAATTATCAAGAAGTTTCCGGACATGGCATTATTGCAGAGGTAAATCATCAAGTGGTTTTAGTGGGGAATGATCGCCTGCTGCATCGGGAAAATATCCCCCATGACGCTGAAGTCTGCAACCTACAAGGAACGATCGCGCACACGGCAGTGGATGGGGAATATACCGGACACATTATTATTGCTGATGAGTTGAAAGATGATGCCATTACTGCCATTGAGGGATTAAAGGCCAACGACATTGAAGTGGTAATGCTCACCGGCGATAATGCAACCGTTGCTCACAACATTGCCCAACAATTAGGCGTGGATCGCTATAAAGCGGAATTGTTGCCGGAAGATAAAGTGACAGCCATTGAGGAAATTTTACAGCAAGTTCATCCCCAAAAAACGAAAGTTGCCTTCGTCGGCGATGGTATTAATGATGCCCCGGTCATTGCCCGAGCCGATGTCGGGATTGCCATGGGCGGATTAGGCTCGGATGCCGCCATTGAAACCGCTGATGTGGTCATAATGACCGATTCCCCGTCTAAAATCTCACACGCGATCGCGATCGCGCGCAAAACCCGTCAAATTGTCTGGCAAAATATCGGCTTTGCGTTAGGCATTAAAGGACTGTTTATCCTGTTTGGTGCAATGGGATTGGCAACCCTCTGGGAAGCGATTTTTGCCGATGTTGGTGTCGCCTTAATTGCCATTTTTAATGCCGGTCGCATTTTAAGATTTAAGGTTTAACTTATATTTACTAACACTTGATTGTTTTCTGTTTTTACCTCATAGGTAGGAAGATCCGTTGTGGCAGGTCCTTGCAATAACTTTCCTCGAATGCTGAATCGCGATCCATGACAGGGACAATCCAGGGTGTCTCCATCTTCTGCCAGTGAAACAGCACACCCGCGATGGGGACAGGTGTTATTCAGGGCAATTAAGTCGCCATTAGGGCTGCGAAGAACAATCACGCCCATCATGTCATCGGTGAGAGTGCCTTGTTTTTCTAATTCTTCTACAGTTCCGACCGGTTGGAAGGCCTGGGAAGAATTTGATGGCGATTCGGTCTGGGTTTCACTGTTATCTGTTTCAGATGATTGGCCTGTGGTTTGATTACAACCAACCACAGAAGTGATCACGAATCCTAAACTCATCCAACTGACAAATTCACGGCGATTGATACTCATTATTTTTTACCTCCACTAGGACTAGGATCTAAATTTTTCTTAGCACAGAAAGGAGTAATTTGTCTGAGTTATTGATGTGGCATGGCGCGATCGCGTGATCTTCCAAGCTTTTTCCAGCCTTCAAACCCCAGAAAAGAAATCAGATATTGCAAATTGCAACAAAGTAGCAGAATTAGCAGGTTTAAATCCTTTACAGTAGAAGATAATAGGCAAAATTAAACGGTAACACTTGTAAAACAACGCAACTTATGCACATTAGCGAAATCACCCATCCTAACCAATTGCACGGGTTATCCATTCGGCAATTGGAAACGATTGCTCGACAAATTCGGGAAAAGCATTTAGAAACCGTTTCTACCAGTGGGGGCCACCTCGGAGCCGGTTTAGGCGTTGTGGAACTAACCCTGGGTTTATATCAAACATTGGATTTAGACCGAGATAAAGTGATCTGGGATGTGGGACACCAAGCCTATCCCCACAAAATGCTCACGGGGCGCTATCACCGGTTCCACACCCTCCGGCAAAAGGGCGGCATTGCCGGTTATCTCAAGCGATGTGAAAGCAAATTTGATCTATTTGGCGCCGGTCATGCTTCTACAAGCATCTCAGCAGGCTTAGGAATGGCTTTAGCGCGAGATGCCAAAGGAGAAGACCATAAAGTTGTCTCAGTGATTGGCGATGGCGCTTTAACCGGGGGAATGGCTTTGGAAGCCATTAATCATGCTGGACATCTCCCCGATACGAATTTAATGGTGGTGCTCAATGATAACGAGATGGCGATTTCTCCCAATGTTGGGGCGATTTCTCGTTATTTAAATAAGGCGCGTTTATCACCGCCCATGCAATTTTTAAGCGACAATATAGAAGAACAATTTAAACATTTACCCTTCTTTGGGGAGTCCTTAACGCCGGAAATGGAACGGATGAAAGAAGGAATGAAGCGCTTGGCTGTCCCCAAAGTTGGCGCCGTAATTGAAGAGTTGGGCTTTAAGTATTTTGGGCCCATTGATGGCCACAATTTAACCGAATTAATTTACACCTTTAAGCAAGCGGAACAGGTAACGGGCCCGGTATTAGTTCACGTCGCCACCACCAAAGGCAAAGGCTATTCCATCGCAGAGAAAGATAAAGTCAGCTATCATGCCCAAAGTGCCTTCAATTTAGCCACCGGAAAAGCCGAACCTTCCAGCAAACCGAAACCGCCTAAGTACTGCAAAGTATTTGCCCATACCCTGACAAAATTAGCGGAAAATAACCGCAATATCATAGGCATTACCGCCGCTATGGCGACGGGAACCGGTCTAGATAAATTACAGGAAAAACTTCCTGACCAATACATTGATGTCGGAATTGCAGAACAGCATGCCGTCACCCTGGCTGGCGGATTATCCTGTGAAGGGATGCGCCCTGTTGTGGCCATTTATTCCACCTTCTTACAACGGGCGTATGACCAAATTATTCATGATATCTGCATTCAAAATCTCCCGGTCTTCTTCTGCTTAGATCGCGCTGGCATTGTGGGTGCTGATGGTCCCACTCACCAGGGAATGTATGACATTGCTTATCTACGTTGTCTCCCCAATATGGTCGTCATGGCGCCCAAAGATGAAGCCGAATTGCAACGGATGACCGTTACCGGCATTAATCATACCGACGGCCCAATCGCGATGCGCTATCCTCGGGGCAATGGCATTGGCGTAACCCTCATGGAAGAAGGTTGGGAACCGGTTGATATTGGTAAAGGCGAAATTCTCCGCAACGGGGATGATATTCTGCTGTTAGGCTATGGCGCGATGGTTCCTACAGCCATGCAAGCGGCAGAACTTCTCAGTGAACATGGCATTGAAGCAACCGTCGTCAATGCTCGCTTTGTCAAACCCTTAGATACGGAATTAATCTTTCCCCTGGCAAAACAAATCGGTCGCGTTGCCACCCTGGAAGAAGGTTGTCTGATGGGCGGTTTTGGTTCTGCTGTTGCCGAAGCCTTCATGGATAATAATATCCTCGTGCCCATGAAACGGTTTGGCGTTCCCGATCAACTAGTGGATCATGCCAAGCCGGAAGAAGCAAAAGCAGAAGTTGGTTTAACCAGTTCTCAAATTGCTGAACAAGTGTTATCGACCTTCTTTGAAGAAGAAAAAACGCCTTCTGCAGTTGCAAAATAAGGGGAATTGATTAAAAGATTTCCTCTGAA
>JBDGQV010000219.1:11897-17207 GCA_042218725.1 Halothece sp.
AAACGCCTTCTGCAGTTGCAAAATAAGGGGAATTGATTAAAAGATTTCCTCTGAACACTGGAAGAGAGAGAATCAGGTAAACAGTTGCTTGTTCTCTCCCTTCCATTGAATTTCTAAATAATAATTAACCATTTCTTCAACTAGATGAAAGTTATCCGAAACCTCAATAGCAATCTGTTCTAGTGCAATCTCCTAAGAAAGCTTCATAGAGATTGATTCACTTCAAGCTAGAAAAGAGTTTTTAACTGTGCTTTAGATAAGGATGTACAATGGGAGTCACGTTAAGATGGTCTTAATGGCGCTTCTACAGACAAGGGAGTTTCTATGACTAACGTTCCTGTTTCTCGTTTTCGCAACTTCTCCATCATTGCCCATATTGATCACGGGAAATCTACCTTAGCCGATCAATTGTTGCGTTGGACAGATACTGTAAAAGAACGGGAAATGAAAGAACAGTTCCTGGATAATATGGAACTGGAACGGGAACGAGGCATTACCATCAAACTGCAGGCGGCTCGCATGAACTATACCGCTAAGGATGGGGAAACTTATGTTTTAAATTTAATTGATACGCCTGGGCATGTGGATTTCTCTTATGAAGTCTCTCGTTCGTTAGTGGCTTGTGAAGGGGCTTTATTAGTGGTGGATGCCTCACAAGGTGTAGAAGCGCAAACCTTAGCCAATATTTATCTTGCCCTCGAACAAGATTTAGAAATTATCCCGGTTTTGAATAAAGTAGATTTACCGGGGGCAGAACCCGAAAAAGTCTTAGAAGAAATTGAAGAAGCCATTGGGTTAGATTGTAGCAATGCCATTATGGCATCGGCGAAGATGGGCAAGGGGATTGATGAAATTTTAGAAGCGATTGTCAATCTGGTTCCCTCTCCTGCCGACACGACAGAAGAACCGCTGCGGGCGTTGATTTTTGATAGCTATTATGACTTGTATCGAGGGGTCATTGTTTATTTCCGAGTGGTTGATGGTAAAGTAAAAGTCGGCGATCGCATTCGTCTCATGGCGTCGAAAAAAGAATACGAAATTGACGAACTCGGGATTCTTTCTCCCACTAAAGTCGCCACAGAAGAACTCCATGCAGGAGAAGTGGGTTATCTGGTTGCATCCATTAAAGCCGTAGAAGATGCCCGCGTTGGGGATACGATTACTCTCGCCAATCAACCAGCCAATGCTGCTCTTCCTGGGTATAAAGAAGCCAAACCCATGGTATTTTGCGGGTTATTTCCCAGCAGTACGGATGACTACTCCGATTTACGGGATGCTTTAGATAAACTCAAACTCAACGACTCTGCCCTGTCTTACGAACCAGAAACGTCTAGCGCCATGGGCTTTGGGTTCCGTTGCGGCTTTTTAGGCTTGCTCCACATGGAAATTGTCCAAGAACGCCTGGAAAGAGAGTATGATTTAGACTTGGTGGTAACTGCTCCCTCAGTAATCTACCGGGTGATGCTCAATGATGGAGAAATCATTGAAATTGACAATCCCAGTCAGCTTCCGCCGCCACAAAAACTGGAAGTTGTGGAAGAACCCTATATTCATCTAGAAGTAATTACGCCTGAAGAGTATGTTGGGGCGTTGATGGAATTATGCCAAGCGCGACGGGGAGACTTTAAGGATATGAAGTACTTTACTCCCACGCGCACCACCCTAATTTATGAGTTGCCTCTAGCAGAAGTGGTTACTGACTTTTTTGATCAAATGAAGTCGCGATCGCGCGGTTATGCCAGCATGGAATACAATTTCATTGGCTATCGTCCCAATGACTTAGTGAAACTAGATATTATGGTCAATCAGGAGTCAGTGGACTCCTTGGCAATGATTGTTCACCGTGACAAGGCGTTTTCTGTCGGGAAGTCATTAGTGGAGAAACTAAAAGAGTTAATTCCCCGTCAGCAGTTTAAAATTCCCATTCAAGCCGGCATCGGCAGCCGCATTATTGCCAGTGCCCATATCCCGCCTTTACGGAAAGATGTGTTAGCCAAATGCTACGGCGGTGACATTTCTCGGAAGAAGAAACTCTTACAAAAGCAAGCAAAAGGGAAAAAACGCATGAAAGCCATTGGAACGGTTGATGTTCCCCAAGAGGCATTTATGGCAGTTCTGAAGTTAGATCAGTGAGTTAAGATTGATTCTCCTTTCAGAGTCGAGAAAGTATAGGCAATGGCAATCAATCAAACTAAACTGGTTAATCTTAGAACGGAATCTTTAGAACCTTCCAGATGATATCCTCCGGTTTTGCAATCTTTAAACATGGCTGCCGCATTCCGCACTTCAATTCCCATGCGCTTTCGATACGCGGCAACTGCTGAGGAGAAATCTGCTAAATTAGTTAATAAATACCAAGGCTCTGCTTCCACTTTTCCTCGATATTTTCTTTTCCATTTCACGGCTAGACAAAGTGAGGGGTATTCCTCTGCGTAGCATCGAGCCACTTGACTCACCGCTCCCCATTCCAACGCTCACCGAAAGCACGGGAGGCTACGACCGAGCGCGAAGCGAGTCGTAGAGGGAGCGTAGTTTATACTATCGGTTATAGGGCGGGGCTTCCCCACGATAAGCTAAAAGGCTCCTTGTTTTTTGACCACGATTAAAATTGTTTTTAATATTAATTTGAAGTCATAAAGAAGAGACCATTTTTGCTGATAAGCAATATCCATCTTCACAATTTCTTCAAAGTCTTTGACTGTAGAGCGTCCGTTGACTTGCCATTCTCCAGTTAAACCCGGTTTTACATACAACCGTTGAAAATGATGAGGAAGATATTGAGATACTTCCTTGGGAGTTGGCGGACGTGTCCCTACTAAACTCATGTCTCCTTTTAGAACATTAAAAAATTGAGGTAATTCATCTAAACTAGTTCGTCGCAAAAACTTACCGATACGAGTAATGCGAGGATCATTTTCATTTTTAAAGATATATCCTTTTGCTTCGTTTATGACGTAATGTTGTTTTTTTTCAGCATTTTTTATCATAGACCGAAACTTCCAAATTGTAAAAGCTTTACCATTTAGTCCAACTCGAGTTTGTCTGAACAGAATTGGTCCAGGATCATC
This sequence comes from Halothece sp., assembly GCA_042218725.1. Taxonomy (GTDB): domain Bacteria; phylum Cyanobacteriota; class Cyanobacteriia; order Cyanobacteriales; family Rubidibacteraceae; genus Halothece. Next base: position 14,966 of record JBDGQV010000219.1, read on the forward strand.
AAAATATATGGAAAGTGCAATAAAAATATATAGGATGGCAGTAATAGTAAGTCCTACTAAAGCTCCAATAATATCTACAGCACGTTTGGTTTTACTATTAACAGAGGATAAGTTCGCAACAGAAGATTTCAATTGTGACTGTTCTTTAAACATTATAAATACTTATATTTTAAATTATTATTGATAAACAAGGATATTATTAAATTTCGAACCTCAATTAATAATTAAGGTTATCTTTTATAAATATTATTCAACATTAATATTGATGATTTGAAAACAAAATAAAAATATTTTTATTTTGTTATGGTATAAAATATACTCCAATTTATGGGATTTTTTAGTTGATAGGACAAACCTTGGAGGATCATTAAGAGAGCAACGCGAGTTCTGAGATGTACTCTCAACAGATAATGACCAGGCTGCACTGGATACCCTCTATCAACATTTACTTTAACCATATAGGCTTCTTTTCGATACATACCTGCCCATTTGACATCTAATAAAATGGGATAACTTAATTGATGTTCATTGGGTAAAATGAAGATGCCATACACGTTATGGCGTCCTAACCAAGGTCGTGCAATGATAGTAAAGGGAGAAGCAGAAAACACATTTTGATCAATGTGGAAAAAGCTTGTATCTTTACATTGAGGGTTTAAAAGTTGGGCTAGTTTTTGAATTATTTCCTTCATTGATGTCAAAAAACAGCTTAGAAAATTAATTCTAAATATTTATTGAAATACTATAAGTTAGAGTATGATATGTGTGATAGGAAAGATGGATCAATAGAATCATTGTGCAATCCATAGTCATAAACAGCAAATTGAATTTGTAACACTAATCGATCTTTCTGTGTTGGTCGGGTGGCTTTGTGATAGCAAAATAGATCTTCAGCAAATCCAAATCCTGCTGGGCCGGAAACCATAGTTACATTTTCCTGACCGTAATAAGCAAAAATATCCTTATCACTTCGTCGCTTTACAGGCAAGAAGCGATGTGAAAAATTCTTTCTGATATGACTCCCCAGGACCATAACATGACCTCCTCCTTCATTACCAACATCTGTTAAGTAAAAAAAGAATCTAAGAGATGCATAATCATCTAAGTCGTAGTGAAAGAACGTAATAGTCTTATTGGAATCGTATGGAATGTCGTCATCAACAACAAAGTTCCACCAAAGCCGACTTCCTGTAAAAATCGGCTCAGCACTAAAATACCGAGCAGCAATTTCTAGTAGTTTTGGATCATTTGACAATTTTTGAATTGTAGGACAAAGTTGTTTGGTGTTGAAGTATTGCGCTGTAAAAAAAGGATTAGATTTTTGTTCAAACGTTTCTTTTTCAGAATATAGAAAACCTAGCTTTGGATCTAAATTGCCATAGCAAGGATTCGAATAAGCAAAATCTACAATCTCTTTGAAAAGAATATTGGGTAGGTGAATTCCTGGATATAAAGCATCTTTTTTCAAAACTTCAGCAGCTTTCTTTGGATCAAGATTCTGAAAGTATGATAAATGAGCTTTTGATTGATAATTGTTAAGATTGGGAGTTTTGGCTAAATAAACTGCCATAGATCGAAATATGCCAAATCTTCCTGCTAGAGACATTAAAAACCAGCTAGGGTTTTTAAACATTTTATGGAAATAAGCAGTGAGTCTTGAAAATAACTCTAAATAAAAACCTCTAACAAATAGAGGCTCTTCTTTTTTATAATCCATTAGAGATACAACCTCATTATTTTGTTTTCGTGATCTTAACCAGTTTAAATAACAAATACCGTTAGCAGTTATATTAATAGCCTAAATACAGTGGAGTAGAATCCAATTGTTCTCTACCTAATCGTCTTGTTTCACCATTCTGGGTTTCCTCCACCCAAACCTGAAAGGGATTAGCGTTAAAATTGCGCTCCACCACCCCCGCTAGGGTGAGAGAAGAATCAACATTGACAAAAGCCGGGTCTACTTTCTCTTCGCCAGTAGAGTAAATAGGGCTTGCTGAATTAAGCTGAATTGTAGAGCTGACAAGGAATAGAGAAACATTCCTCAGGGGGTGACAACTGTTTGAAACTGCCTGCAGTGAGCTATGAGACAGCTTGGTATGATAAAAAAGATTCGGCCAAAACTAAAAGGAGAGACCGAATCATTACATGTTACCTGAATTGTATCGCAGTCACTTAGCTTGCAGATTAAGAGACTGTTCCTAAAGAAAATATAAAAAAAAGACGCGATGCTCCTCCGGAGCCG
>JBDGQV010000022.1:0-23042 GCA_042218725.1 Halothece sp.
TCTTGTGCGTTTGGGGTTCGTTCTCGACTAACAACCATGAAGGATTATCTCTCCCCGATATTGAAATTGGATGGATGTTGGGTTGGGCTTTTCACTGTCAGAGGTTTAAGAGACCACCTCACAGCTTCCCCCTGCCGATTCAATTTTTTGACGAGCCGATTTAGTAAAAGCACCGGCTTTGACTTGCAGAGGAGTATTGATCTCACCATCGCCTAAAATTTTTAGGGGACCCTGAGGTTGCTTAATGAGACCAGCTTCCATGAGACCGCTCAGAGTAACCTCTGTATTCGGTGCGAGATTAGCCAACCGACCAACATTAATCGTAGTGTAGCGGCGCGGGTTGATTCTCGTAAAGTATTTTAGCTTTGGAACACGCCGATAAAGGGGCATTTGTCCTCCTTCAAAGCCGCTAAAGGGACCCGAACCGGCACGGGCTTTTTGACCCCGCATTCCTTTGCCGCAACTAGCTCCTTGTCCGGCTGCGATGCCGCGTCCCACTCGATGACGACGTTTGCGAGAACCTTTTTTTGGTTGTAGATTATGTAGTCTCATAGTCTTAATTCGTCGTAGATTGCGGTTTACCAGTTATCAAACGAAACAGTTTAGGAAAAGATTTGTTCTAAAGGAAGACCGCGCTCGTTTGCAACTTCTTTGAAGGTTCGTAAGGAAGCTAGGGCATTAATTGCTGCTCTAGCATTATTGAGAGGATTTTGAGAACCCAGTTGTTTCGCGAGAACGTTTTTCACCCCAGATAATTCAAGCACTGTGCGTACAGCGCCGCCAGCAATAACACCAGTTCCTGGGGCAGCCGGGCGCATCATCACTTTCGCACCGCCGGCAAATCCATTGGCACGATGGGGAATGGAGTTGCTTTTGGTAATGGGAATGTCAACCAGTTCTTTTTTGGCTTCGGCAACCCCTTTACGAACTGCACCAATGACGTCACCTGCTTTACCAGCACCAACGCCCACTTGGCCGCGATCGTTGCCCACAACGACGATCGCGCGGAAACTAAGTTTTTTCCCACCTTTGACGACTTTGCTTACGCGCCGAATTTGAATAACACGCTCTTGAAATTGACTGTCTTCTTTTTTGCTTTGGTTACGCTTTGCCATAAATTTCTCCCAATATTTAAAAGTCTAATCCGCCTTCTCGGGCCGCTTCAGCGAGACTCCGGACACGCCCATGATACTTATTGCCGCCGCGATCAAATACAACTTTCTTAATCCCTTGTTCTAAGGCACGTTCGGCAAGGAGACTGCCAACGGCTGCGGAAGCTTCGCAAGTGCGAGTACAATTTAAAGTTTGCCTTAAATTGGAATCGACGGTGGAGGCCGAAACTAGCGTATGTTGTTTGTTGTCGTCGATCACTTGGGCATAGATATGTTGATGGGAACGAAAAACTGCTAACCGAGGGCGTTCGGCTGTGCCATGCAGTTTTCGCCGAATTCGACGATGGCGCTGTTTGATTAGTTGTTTGCGAGTATTTTTCATCGTTACTAATTATTTCTTCCCTGCTTTCCCGGCTTTTTGTCGAACTTGTTCTCCGAGATAACGAATGCCTTTTCCTTTATAAGGTTCAGGGGGACGAACCGCTCGAATTTTGGCGGTGAGATTGCCAACGAGTTCTTTATTGATACCGCTAATAATAATGTCTGTATTTTTTTCTACGTTAACTTCGAGCCCTTCGGGAGGGGTAATCTCCACAGGATGGCTAAAGCCAACATTCAACACTAGAGTACGCCCTTGCACCTGGGCGCGATATCCCACCCCTTGAATTTGCAAGCGTCGTTCAAATCCCTGAGAAACCCCGTGCACCATATTGGCAACGAGGGTGCGGGCTAAACCGTGCCGTTCTCTCGCTTTACGAGAGTCATGGGTGCGGTGAACCTTCAGTTGATTTTCTTCTTGTTCTAGGGTGACAAAGTCAGGCAAGGTTTGTTCCAGTTCCCCTTTGGGTCCTTTCACTTTGATGAATTTCCCGTCAATGGAAATCTCGACTTTGTCAGGAATGGAAATGGGAAGTGTGCCAATCCGTGACATGCTAAGCGCTCCTTAATTCAATGGTCAATTTACCAAACATAACAGAGAACTTCGCCGCCGATTCCCCGTTTGCGGGCTTCACGGTCTGTCATAATTCCGCTCGATGTAGAAATAATGGCAATGCCAATCCCACCGAGGACCCGGGGAAGTTCTTTATGGTTGGAATAAACTCTTAAGCCCGGTCGACTAACACGGGTGAGTTTTTTGATAATCGGTTGCCGGTTGCGACCTTGATATCGCAAAGAAATCAGAACTTGTTTTTTAATGCCTTCACCGACTTCTTGATAGTTGTCAATGAATCCTTCTTCTTTAAGCACTCGGGCAATGCTTCGGTTCATTTTATTGGACGGAACCACTGTGGTGTCATGTTGAACCATGCAAGCATTGCGAATCCGCGTGAGCATATCAGAAATTGTGTCTGTCGATGCCATTAGTTGCTATTTTCCCTCCTGTTGCTGAGTACGCAGGTCTTATTTTTCTCGGAAGGGCATTCCCATTGCTTTGAGTAGGGCACGACCTTCTTCGTCGGTTTTGGCGGTGGTAATGATAGCAATATCCATTCCACGGACTTGATCAATGCTGTCGTATTCAATTTCGGGGAAAAGAATTTGCTCTCGCAGCCCTAAGTTATAGTTGCCTCGTCCATCAAAACTCCGGGGACTAATGCCGCGGAAATCGCGAATCCGAGGTAAAGCGACGTTAATCAAGCGGTCTAAAAAGGCATACATGCGTTGGTCGCGCAGCGTCACCATTACCCCAACTGGCATTCCTTGACGGACTTTAAAGCCCGCGATCGCTTTTTTCGCACGAGTCACTACCGGCTTTTGCCCCGTAATGGTAGCAATTTCCTCAATAGATGATTCTAGGGCTTTAGCGTTCTGGGAAGCTTCTCCTAATCCCCGATTGACAGTAACTTTTTCAACTTTGGGGATTTGATGAATGTTGCCATAACCAAACTCTTGTTGGAGTTGGGGAACAATTGTTTCTTTATAAGCGGTTTTTAGTCGTTGTGTCATAGGCTTTTATTCTCAAGTAAGTTCCCTGGGCTTGGTCAGGGGTTGAGAGGTTAATCATTAATCGATAATTTCGCCTGTTTTTTTGAGCATTCTTACCTTGCGCCCATCTTCAGTGTAGGTATAACTAACCCGAGAGGCACAAGATTCTTTGTTGGAGTAGAGCATGACATTGGAGCTATGGATCGGGGCTTCAAATGTCGTAATTTGCCCTTTTTCTCCTTCTTGAGTCGGTTTACTGTGCTTGGTGCGGACATTCACCCCTTCCACCACTACTTTTGACTCAGTGGGGATAACACGTTGAATTTCTCCGACTTTGCCTTTATCTTTGCCAGAAATCACTTGTACGGTATCGCCTTTTTTCACGTGCATTTTGTAACTTTTCGGCAGGGGTTGGGTCCGATTTTTTTTAGGCATCTTACAAAACCTCCGGTGCAAGTGAGACGATTTTCGTAAAGTTTTTATCTCGGAGTTCGCGAGCAACAGGTCCAAAAACCCGCGTTCCTCTGGGGTTGTCGTCAGCGTTAATCAAAACAGCAGCGTTATCATCAAACCGAATGGTCATACCGCTGTCTCGATTTTCCGGATAGGAGGTACGAACGATAACAGCGCGGATAATATCCGATTTTTTGACTTGCATATTCGGGAGTGCCTCTTTGACAACCCCAATGACAACATCTCCAATTCGGGCATAAGGAGCGTTTCCTGCCCGCATTACGCGCAGGCATTGAATTTTGCGGGCACCACTGTTATCTGCGACATTTAGAAGGCTCTCTTGTTGAATCATTGTTGTTCTGTTGGTGATGATGAAATGGATTGAGGCGACTTTTGGCCGCTAGCGGATTCAATAATGGAAGCGACTGTCCAACGTTTAGTTTTTGAGAGGGGACGGGTTTCTAGAATCCGAACGCGATCCCCTTCTTGACAGGCATTCTCTTCGTCATGAACTTTATAGTGCTTTGTGGTCACTACGGTTTTACCGTATTTGCGGCTTGGGGCACGGTTTTCTACCGCTACCACAACCGTCTTTTGCATTTTGTTGCTGACCACAACGCCCATGCGTTCTTTCGTTGTCATGGTTGGTTTATTCCTCTACTGTTTCTGATTTGGATGATGCTTCTTTTTCCTTAGCGATTTCCCGCTCTCGTTCCACGGTTAAGAGTTGGGCAATGCGATGACGAAGGTGCTTAAATTCATGAGGTTTTGCTTGCCCTTCTTGCCGTGTTCCTTGCTTAAATCGCAAGTCAAAAAGTTCTCGCTTAGCAGAAACAATTTCCTGAGCTAATTCTTCGTCACTTAAGGCCCGTGCATCTTCAATTTTTGGCAATGGCATGAGTCCTCCCTATTCTTCACGTACGACAAATTTCGTTTTAATGGGAAGTTTTTGAGCCGCAAGACGCATGGCTTCTTGGGCAACATCTTGGTCAACACCGCCCAATTCAAACATGATACGTCCTGGCTTAACCACGGCTACCCAGTACTCAGGATTGCCTTTTCCGGAGCCCATCCGCGTTTCCGCAGCTCGCATGGTGATGGGTTTATCAGGAAAAATCCGAATCCAGATTTTTCCACCGCGACGTAAGTAGCGGTTCATGGCACGACGGGCAGCCTCAATTTGTCGAGAGGTAATCCAAGAGGGTTCTAAAGCTTGCAGGGCATACTCGCCAAAGTTAATAGTGTTCCCTCGGCTGGATAACCCCTTTAGCCGCCCTCTTTGTTGTTTGCGAAATTTAGTGCGCTTAGGACTTAGCATGATGATTGATCCTTAAATCATTAATGGATAACCGAGACTAGCTTTCGCCAGAACGGTCTTCAAATTGTTGACGACGACGATTGGGACCGGCTGGGATGTCTTGTTGTTCTTCGTCTTCGGGGAGAATTTCTCCTTTGAATACCCAAATTTTTACCCCGAGAATCCCATAAATGGTTTCGGCAGTCCGATAAGAATAGTCAATATCAGCTCTTAGGGTATGCAGGGGAACGCGTCCTTCTCTGGTCCATTCAGTGCGAGCAATTTCTGCACCGTTGAGTCGTCCGCTAATTTGAATTTTAATCCCTTCAACTTCCGCTCTTTGGGCCCGTTGCATGGCTTGACGGACAACTCGACGGAAGGAGACCCGTCTTTCCAGTTGCTGGGTAATATATTCTGCAATTAAAACCGCATCAGCATCAACACGAGACACTTCGGTCACATTAATGCTAATTTGACGGTTTCCTCCCAGCAGTTGTTGCAACCCATGCCGCAAGGATTCAATTCCGCTTCCGCCACGACCAACCACAACGCCAGGGCGAGCGGTATGGATTTGTAAACTGATTTGATCAGCTTTACGTTCAATGCGCGTGGCAGAAATGCCAGCATTGTTTAAGGTTTTATCGATATAATTGCGGATTTGGTAGTCTTCTTGGAGCAGTTCCGGATAGCGTTTCGAGTCGGCATACCAACAGGAAAGGTGTTCTTTTGTAACGCCGAGCCGAAAACCAGTTGGATGAATCTTTTGTCCCATAATGTTTTAGTTTTCTTCTGTGGTTGGCGCGACGGCAATGGTGATATGACAGGTGGGCTTGCGAATTTGATAGGCCCGTCCTTGAGCTCTGGGGCGGAAGCGTCTCAGAGCAGGTCCTCCGTCAGCGTAGGCTTGACTGATTACAAGGTCGCCCCGTTCTAGCCCTTCGTTGTGTTCAGCGTTAGCGGCAGCAGAGCGCAATACTTTTAACACTGGATCACAAGCGCGATAGGGCATAAATTCGAGCACAATCAGCGCTTCTCGGTAAGAACGACCGCGGATTTGATCGAGTACCCGCCGCACTTTATGAGGAGACATTCGGATATAGCGTGCGGTCGCTTTGGTTTCTGTGCTGGTATCTACTGCCATGATGGTTTCCTCGCTAATTCACTTAATTTATCTTCGTGCTTTCTTGTCACTTTTGGCGTGTCCACGAAAGGTGCGAGTTGGGGCAAATTCTCCCAGTTTGTGTCCTACCATTTGGTCACTAATAAAAATGGGAACGTGCTGTTTGCCGTTATAAACCGCGATCGTGTGCCCGACCATTTGCGGAATAATGGTACAGGCTCGCGCCCAGGTTTTAATGACTTCTTTTTTGTCCTCTGCGTTGAGTTTCTCAATTTTTTGGAGAAGTTTGTCGTCAACGTAGGGACCTTTTTTTAATGAGCGACCCATAATTTTTCCCTTCTCTATAGTTAAGCGTCAAAAGGAACGTTTCTAGAAAATCGTTTTGATGATTTAAGAACGACGACGAACAATTAATTTATCGCTATTCTTCTTGGATTTGCGAGTTTTGGCACCCAAGGTTCGTTTGCCCTTAGGACTGAGGGGACTGGCATGCCCAATAGGAGCACGACCTTCTCCACCGCCATGGGGGTGATCCACAGGGTTCATTACGCTGCCTCGAACTTTTGGCCGTCGTCCTAAATGACGCGATCTTCCAGCTTTCCCGAGGCTTAGGTTACGATGTTCCGAATTGCCAACGCGACCAATGGTGGCGAGACATTCTTGGCGTACCATGCGTACTTCTCGGGAAGGAAGTTTGAGACTAACGTAGCCTTTTTCTCGGGCAACAACTTGGGCAGCAGTACCGGCAGCTCTTACAATTTGTCCGCCTTTGCCGGCTACTAATTCAACATTGTGAACTTCTGTTCCTAAGGGAATGCGACTCAACGGTACAGCATTGCCAATTTCAAAGGAGACATTTTCGCCAGAAATGACTGTATCTCCGACATTTAAACCAGCAGGCCAGAGAATATAGCGTTTTTCGCCATCTTGATAATGCAAAAGCGCGATCCGGGCATTGCGATTTGGATCATACTCGATCGCGGCCACTTTTGCCGGAACATTATGTTTATTCCGACGAAAATCAATGAAACGATAACGGCGTTTGTGACCGCCGCCTCGACGACGGCTAGTAATTACACCGCGATTATTCCGTCCTTTACAACGATGTTTATGTTTGGTCAGCCCCTTTTCGGGCTTAGAGCGGGTAATTTCCGCAAAATCTGAGACAGTTGCTTGTCGGGCGCCTGGGGTATAAGGTCGATAAGATCTAATACTCATATTAAGAAAAGATTGAGATTAGGACAATAGAATTATTGTTGGCGATTTGCCATTTTATTGGTTTTTCAACCTGCAAAACGGCGGGATTAATTATTGTATTATTCGGAAGGAAGCAAGCCCTAACAATCAATAACAGGCAACGATTAAACTTCTGGGAAGAGAGTAATACTATCGTCTTCCGCTAGGGTGACAATCGCTCGCTTGTATTGCGGTTTTGTGCCCATAAATCTTCCCATACGCCGTTTTTGGCGGGGCAAATTTTGGACATTTACTTTCGTCACTTTGACATCAAAGAGGGTTTCAATCGCCGCTTTAATATCAGGTTTCGTGGCATGTTTGGCCACATCAAAGACATATTTGTTTTGCTCTAAGAGAATAGTCGCTTTTTCCGTTATTACCGGAGTACGGACTAAATCAATTAAGTCTCGTTCTCTTTTTTCAGTCACTATAAACCTCCTGAATTTGCTCAATGGCATTAGGGGTGGTGACAATTTTGTCAGCAGCTAAAATATCGTAAATATTTAAACTATTAGCGCGTATAATCTTGACATTTGGCATATTCCGTGCTGACAAAAACACCGTTTCTGGCAACTCATCAAGAATCATCAGAACTCTGACCCCTGGTTTAATTCCCCAACGAGTCATTGCTTGTGCTAACTCTTTGGTTTTGGGTTGAGGGAGTTGGTCCCCAAACGGTTCCACGACCAACAAATCTTCTCCCCGGTTGGCTAGTGCTGTTCTTAAGGCCAAACGTCGCTCTTTGCGATTCATTTTGACGTTATAGTCGCGAGGTTTAGGCCCGAAGATGACACCGCCGCCTCGCCATAAGGGAGAACGGGTAGAACCGGCACGAGCGCGTCCAGTTCCTTTTTGCCGCCAGGGCTTGCGTCCGCCGCCGCGAACTTCCGAACGGGTTTTGGTGGAAGCGCTTCCTTGACGAGCATTTGTGGTTTGGCGGACCACCGCTCGATGGACAATATGTTCTGCTGTTTCGGGGTCAGCAACTTTGAGGTTCAGACTGGTTTGTCCAACCTCTTCTCCTTGCCAATTTTTAACGACACAGTTAACCATAGTTAATTGTTTTAATCTTCATCAGCTCTGTATAACGCAATTTAATTCGCAGCAACACCCACTAAATTACTGGGAGTAATGCTTAATAGTCCTCCTGATTTACCTGGAATTGACCCCTTAACGAGAATTAAATTTCTCTCACTATCTACTCGGAGAACTTTGAGTTTGCGAATGGTTACGGTTTTTCCGCCCATGCGTCCTGCCATTCGAGTACCGGGATAAGTTCGTCCTGGGGTGCTTCCCGGACCAATGGAACCGGGGGAACGATAGTTTTTGGAACCGTGCGTTCTGGGGCCTCGTGAAAATTTATGGCGCTTTTGATATCCGGCAAATCCTCGACCGATACTGGTTCCCCTGACATCAACCAATTGACCTTCACTAAACAAATCTACGGTTAAAGATTGTCCAAGTTCGTAGTCACTGGTATCGGCAACCCGATATTCTTTCAGATGACGCAGGTTAGGTGCATTCGCTTTTTTTAAATGTCCCTTTTCTGGCTGGGTCAGTTTCTTTTCTTTAACCGTATGATAGCCCACTTGAATGGCACTATAACCATCTGTGTGAGGCGTTTTAATTTGAGTGACAGTGCACGGACCAAGTTCGATTACTGTTACTGGAATTGCAGTTCCTTGTTCTTGGTCAAAAATTTGAGTCATTCCCAGTTTTTGACCCATTAAGCCGACAGACACAGGTTTCCCCCTTTTGAGATGAACAACATCAGTTTAATCTAAACAGCATAATTTGCCGAGATAGCTCAAACAGAAGTTTGAAAGACGTTACTCAGTTTAGCGTCTTTAATTCTTGAATTTAGATTGGTTGTCGCTTCTAGTTCAAGATTCCTGTCACCGCCTTCGAAGGTGGGTGAGAGGATACTGGGCAAATCAAGCTGAGCAGTTTAGAAATACAGCTGTTTTTGTCGCTGGAGTTTCGTTAAGACTTAAAGAAAACAGTCATTGGATTGAAGTTTTCTTCAGTATCCTAACGAGACGACAAGAGCAGTCATTGATCTCACGCTAATCTTCTCGTAGCAGTTGCTTCCATGATTTGGACTAACTAGCTTGCTGTTCCTTGACAAATGCCAACGCAAATGCCAATTGAGTAGTGGTTAGGGATACACACTGCTACAAAGCGATTTTTGAGCCACAATCATATAGCATATCAAATTCAAAACAGTTGTGCAACAGTGAAGGTATTTTCATCCAAGGGAGATGAAGATTTTTTGGAATCGGTAAGAGTGTGTCAGAATAAAGTTTGAGGATTTTTAATAAAAATTAAAGCGAGATATGGCATTACTGACCACTGGCAATAAATTTATTCGCGATCTGGAACAATCAGGAGCCGTTGGTGTTTATGCTCCCTTAGAAGGCGGTTTTGAAGGACGTTACCAACGCCGTTTACGAACCAAAGGTTATGTAACCCTTCATTTATCGGCAAAAGGGCTTGGCGATCCTGCTTCTTATTTGAAAGGAATCCATGGGGTGCGTCATCCTCACCTGGGCAAAAAGAATATTGGTCAAAGTGCCGCTGTGGGGGATACTTATTATTTACCGCCGATTGTGGATTCGGAATTAGAAATGCTGCCTGAGAATAAAAAAGGGTTAGTGTTGTGGATTATTGAAGGATTTGTGTTTTCTCGCCAAGAATTAAGTTATCTCGCCAAGTTTCACGAAATTGAACCGCGAGTCAAAATTGTCGTGGAATTGGGAGGCGATCGCGTTTTCCGTTGGGAAAAACTATCATCGGTGCTAGAAGCTGCCTAGATCATTGCACAATCACATGGGGAGGTTACGTCAACCGTGGAACAGAACAAGGCGCAAATTCGCGATCGCGACTATACGCTGATTATTGACAAAAGCCAGAGTATGGCCACCCAAGATCAAGCCGGTGGCAAATCTCGATGGGAAGTTGCCCAAGAATCCACTTATGCCTTAGCACAACAGTGCGAACAATATGACTCTGATGGCATTACCGTCTATTTATTTTCCAGTCGCTTTAAACGGTACGATAACGTAACATCAGATAAAGTCACCGAAATTTATGCTGAAAATGATCCCATGGGCAAGACCAATTTATACGATGTTTTAGAAGATGCTGTGGAAAACTATTTTCAGCGTAAACAAGCCGGTGTCAGCAAACCCAATGGAGAAACCTTTCTCGTGATTACTGATGGCGAACCGGAAGATCGCAAAGGCATCATGCGCTTGATTATTGAAACCTCTCGCCGTCTGGATCGCGATGATGAATTAGGCATTTCTCTAGTGCAAGTGGGAGACGATCCCAAGGTTACTGAATACTTAAAAGCCCTAGATGATCAATTATTAGAAGCTGGTGCCAAGTTTGATATTGTTGATACCATTACCATGACGGAAATGGGAAACAGCAGTCTTTCAGAAGTCCTTTTAAAGGCGATTACAGATTAATTACAGATTAGGTTCCCCCCGATTTCAGATTTCAAGGGGGGACAAATTGCTAACCACTAATTACGCATTATCTATCCCTTGTCTCGCGTTCAACGTTATCTGCTCAATTGTTTACTGACGGTTAGTTCTCTGATTTTTTGCAGTTTGCTTTTGCCAACCCGGTTTCCAGGAACGGTATTATTAGGCTTAGGCCCCCATTGGTTATTAATTTGGGTCGTTGCTTGGAGCATTAAACGTCAACCTTGGCAAGGCGCGATCGCGGGAGTCGCTGCTGGCTTAATTCAAGATGGAATGACCCTTGCTAATCCTTCTCACATCCTAAGTTTAGCGCTAGTAGGCTTTTTAACCGGGCAGATTGAAAAAGAAAAATATATTCAAGAAGATTTTATCTCCATTGCTTTAATTGTCTTTGCTATGGCAGTTGTCGCTGAAACCTTCACCGCAGCCCAATATACCCTAATTGATTTTTCTCGCTTAATTCCCATTTGGAGGCAACATCAACAAATTGCCATTGTTTCAGCTTTATTGAGCAGTTTGTGGGCACCGGTTATTTATTATCCCCTCAATTATTGCTGGCAAATGCTAGAACAGGAATAATTATTTAAGCTTGTGCCTGAACACAGGGTGGAGTTGCTCCGAGAAGACAATGAGCCGTCGTTAACAAATCCCGATAAATATAATCAGGCTCAAACTGTTGCAGATAATTGCAACTGCGTACCCCGCAAGTCAGCGCGATCGTAGGCATTCCCAAAGCTTTCGCTGCTAAGATATCGGCTTCAGTATCCCCAACCATACAGTGTTTCCGATGGTTTTGTTCTCTGACGGCTTGCTTTAAAAGGGCGGTTTTACATTCTACGTTATTGCGATAAGCCGCTGTGTCATCACTGGTGCCATATACACCGCTAAATAAACGTAATAAGCCATAATTATTTAATATCTGAGTGACTTGTTGCTGACAGCGCAAGGTGACTAAAACCAATCGTACTCCTCGCGAATGGAGAAGTGCTAATGCCCAATTCACCCCCTGATGGAATTTATCCTTTTTTAATAGGAATGACTCATTGACAATTGTCCGAACTTGTTCAACAAAATAGGGAATATGTTCGATTTCTAAGCCAGAACGCAACGCAATTTCTTGATCAGAAAGCCGTTCTTGCTTCATTTGCCAAAATTGTTCCTTACTGAGAGGTTTCAGATGTAAACAGGGAGATTGAGTCTGGTAATACTCACGAGTGTTACTCAAAGCAATCTGATACGTGTTGTAATATCGATCCGAAACATCAACTAAAGGGCCATCAAAATCACAAAATACCGTCAGCACCTGAGTTTTTTGATGTTCTTCAGAAAAAGATTCCATTTTAGGGATAGTTTCTAAAATCATAAAATTGATATTTCAGGAAAGACGTTTTGACAAACCCCCTTTACGTTAGCAATTTTTTAATAAGTTTTCTAGTGTTTTTGGTCTTTTTTCAATTAGAAAAACTTATAGATGATAACAAAATAACAAACCATAGGAACCACAGTTAAGGTTATGGACAACACAACCCCCACTAAAATTGGTACACCATTTGATCAAGCAATGATGCAACGTTGTCTTCAACTTGCCCGCAAAGGCATTGGCCAAACTTCACCTAACCCCTTAGTGGGTGCTGTCGTTGTTCAAAATGGAACAATTGTTGGGGAAGGCTACCATCCTAGTTTTGGCCAACCCCATGCTGAAGTGTTTGCCCTTCGTCAGGCTGGCGAACAAGCCAGAGGCGCTACCCTATACGTTAATCTAGAACCCTGCAATCATTATGGAAATACGCCTCCCTGTTCGGAAGCAGTCATTGCTGCTGGTGTGGCAAAAGTTGTAATTGGGATGGCTGATCCCAATGTTACTGCTAGTGGTGGAAAAAAACGCTTAGAACAAGCAGGGATTGCTGTTGTGGTTGGTGTGGAAGAACAAGCCTGTCGTCAATTGAATGCAGGTTTTATTCAAAGAATTCTCTATCAACGTCCCTTGGGCATTCTCAAGTATGCCATGACCTTAGATGGAAAAATCGCTACAACAATTGGACACAGTGCTTGGGTTACCGATAAACCAGCGCGGCGGCGCGTTTATGAAGAACGTTCCCAATGTGATGCGGTGATGGTTGGGGGCAATACCGTTCGTCACGATAACCCTTATTTAACCACTCATGGTTTAACTGCGTATAATCCGCTGCGAATTATTATGACTCGAACGTTAGATTTATCCCCAGACGCTCATATTTTTAATACGGATCAAGCCCCAACATTAGTATTGAGTGAAATCCAAAATTCCCAAAAACAACAAGAACTAGAAAATCAAGGAGTGGAAGTCGTTCAATTATCGCCTTTAACACCGAAAATTGTCATGGATTATCTCTATAAACGGGGATTATCCAATGTGTTATGGGAATGTGGCGGAACGTTAGCTGCCAAGGCGATTAAAGAAGGAACAGTTCAACGGATTCTTGCTTTTGTTGCCCCGAAAATTATTGGCGGTGTTACGGCACCGGGTCCCATCGGAGATTTAAGTTTCAATCAAATGACAGAAGCTTTAATCTTGGAAGATGTGAGTTGGGAACAATTAGGCAATGATTATCTTTTAACGGGAAACATTGCTCCTTCTTTCTGGGAAAATAAATAATTGATTGTTTTAAAAGACAACCAATGGAAAAAAGTGTCTGGCAATTAAAGGCCAATTGTCTTTTTCAGCGCTCTTTGCGCGATCGCGCTTTTGCGAGAATCAATTTATTTTGAGAGTTCAGTTTGACATAATTCAAGCATTGTATCAATACAATCTATATCAGTCTTTTGATCTCGTTCCAGCGAAAAGATTTCATGACATTTAATTATCTGGTTGCGATAAACGTTTAACAAATCACTTAAAGTATTAATTATTTGTGTTTGGTCAAGTGGCGGATACGAGTGTTTTAAAACTTCAATTAATTCTGGAGTATTACGCTGTTTAATATTAGGTGTAGGATCAGAACGAGAAAGGTTTTGTAGAAAAGCATCATCAATTTTAATTAAAATTTTGCGAAAATAATCTAATAGTGATTGCCCATAAAAAAGCTCATAACGCATTGCTTGACGATATATCTCTTCCGCATGAGCTAATCCCTTACTCATCAGCCAATCTAATTCAGATTTCTGGAAAGTAGGCTCTATTTCTTGAGATGCTTCAATCACTTCTTGAACTAAATTTTTAGGGTCATAAACGATTTGTGTTGGTTCTAAGTACCAAGGAGAAGGTTGTAGATGCTCCGGTTTTAAGTAAAGTACATCCACTTTGTTGAATGGCTTAAAGTGAGAGACACAAACCCAAGAAGCACGGCTCCACTCATTATAAATCCAATCTCCCCATTTTTTGGGAGCAGAGAACCGTTCGGAAGTAAGTTTTTCATAAAAATTAGAGTGAATGACCACTCGAACATCAATGTCTGAAAATTCATCGGTTGTTCCGGCAGCAACAGAACCTTGAATATATAAAGCTTCTACCCCTTCTTTTGCTAGAAAGTAGTCAATAATTTGATCTAATAAATGTTGACGAGCGATGTTGAGTTGTTGTCGACTAAATTGCATATCTCTGACATTTTAGTTTCTTGATTTTTAGCCAATTAGAACCGGAAAAACTATCCTCTTGAAGCCATATTTTTAGCCAGAGTATAACTTAATTTATCAGCAATTCCTTCTACCCAAGTTTCATCTTGTTTGGTATAACTGCGGGGGGCATTGGCTGCAAGAATTAAAGCTCCTTCTTGGCCAATCGGTTGACAAATAACAGCTTGTGTATTTTCGGGCAAATAGTCAAATTCGACTCTTCCCGGATAAATCTTTAAATTCACTAAATAAACGGGTTTTTCCTTGTCTAAAACGCGTTGTAGAATTGGCCCTGGTTTGACTTCTGGATTGTTTCCTAAAATCCCTCGACGAAGCAATACTTGTCCCTGATAATAAACAATCAGCGATCGCGTGGCAGTATTTGTCAACAACAAATGAGACGCCCAAGCTAATTCTGTTCTGGCTTCCTCAGATAATTCAGAAGACAACTTAAATCCTTCTTCCCCAATTAAGGTGACGGCTTCTGGTGAACGGGGTTGCACGCGTTGCCAAATTAAGCCCACTAAAATCAAAATTGCGCTGAGGAAAACCCCAATCGCATCAGAACGCGCTTGTGACGAACTTAAAGATGTTGTAGCAATTCGATTAATTAATAATAAAGTTCCTCCGAGCCCCCCAACAATGAGGGGCAAAAGGCGTAAAATCCGATTGGGATCAGAGGTTTTCATAAGCAATAGAAACTAACGACGAATTACCCGCTCATGATTTTTCCTCTCCGACTTCTGTCACTCTTTGAAACATATAGCCGGTTCCTCTTGCTGTTAAAATCAGTTCTGGGTTGCTGGGATCATCTTCGAGTTTAGCTCGCAAGCGAGAGATATGAACATCAACCACGCGGGTATCAACATGGCGTTCGGGTGTATATCCCCAGACCTCTTGTAAAATCTCCGAGCGAGAAAATGCTTCTCCCGACCGACCCACCATCAACTCTAAGAGACTAAATTCCATCCCGGTTAAGCGAATGCGTTCGTCTCCTTTATAAACTTGTCGGCGATTAGTATCAATTTTAATAGAACCGACTTGAATAACCCCAGAACTGGGAATGCCCGAAGCCCCTTCTTTATCCACTCGTCTCAAAACAGAGCGGATTCGAGCTTCCAATTCCTTGGGAGAAAAAGGTTTCACTACATAATCGTCTGCTCCTAATTCTAAACCGGTAATTCTATCGGCGACGTCTCCTAATGCCGTTAGCATGATGATAGGGATGTCAGACTCTTTCCGGAGTTCTTGACAGACCCCATAGCCATCCAATTTCGGCATCATGACATCCAAAACGACTAAATCGGGATGATTTTCATTAAAAGTAGCAATCGCTTCTTCCCCATCGGCGGCAGTAACAACATCATAGCCGATCATGGATAAGCGAGTTTCTAAAATCCGACGAATACTAGCTTCGTCGTCTACGACTAAAATTTTTTCTTGATGATTTTCCAAATTTCTCAACACTCCTTTTTTTTCAACAGGCTGGTTATACTAAATTTTTTTGCTTAGGGGGTCTATTTCTAGAATATCCTTTAGAGAGGGATTCCTAGAAACTAAGTTATCTCTTCTTTCCTAAAATAATCAATTCGAAGATTGGTTTTAGGGTTACAGAGTGTGAAGATACATCTTAACAATTTAAACCAAAATCAAGAAAGCGGATTCATATTAACTTAAAAATGTCTAAAACAAAAATTATCTATGTTTGCAGCGCTTGCGGTGCCGAGCATCCCCAATGGTTTGGCAAATGTTCCGACTGTGGAACTTATGGCACGCTCGAAGAAGAAGTTCAAACGGAAATAAGCGGTAATGCTCGTACCGGATGGCAGTCTAATAAATATTCCACTTCTGTTAGTAAAAATAAACCGCCCCAGGCTCGGGTTTCTCTGAAGTTTTCTCAAATTCAAGATGATGAACAGCCTCGCTTTCCGTCGGGCTATATGGAATTGGATCGCGTTTTAGGCGGTGGAATTGTACCTGGTTCTTTAGTGTTAATTGGTGGCGATCCTGGAATTGGCAAGTCTACTTTATTGTTACAGCTTGCTAATCAAACGGCAAAAAGTCAACGAACATTATATGTCTCTGCGGAAGAATCAGGGCAACAAGTGAAGTTGCGAGCCTCTCGTTTAGGTGTGGGCTTGACAGATATTCCCGCTGATGACAAGAAAACGGATGAAGAAACCAATGGTCATCCTCCGAAAAATATTAGTCATGAAAACCTTTATGTTTTGCCAGAAACTGATCTAGAAGAAATCCTACGAGAATTGGAATCTCTCAAGCCCCTATTAGCCATTGTCGATAGCATTCAAACCCTTTATTTTTCCTCTTTAAGTTCTGCACCGGGTTCGGTGGCACAGGTGCGAGAGTGTACCTCAGCTTTGATGCAGGTGGCAAAACGGGAAAATATTACATTATTGATTGTGGGACATGTTACCAAAGAAGGCGCGATCGCGGGGCCGAGAGTATTGGAACATTTAGTGGATACGGTACTCTATTTTGAGGGCGATCGTTATGCCTCCCACCGTCTATTGCGATCTGTGAAAAATCGGTTTGGGGCAACTCATGAAATTGGCGTCTTTGAAATGGTCAATCATGGGTTGCGGGAAGTGGAAAATCCCTCCGAATTGTTTCTGGGCAATCGGGAGGAATCTGTTCCCGGCACAGCCATTGTTGTCGCCTGTGAAGGCACACGTCCCATTGTTGTAGAATTGCAGGCGTTAGTCAGTCCCACCAGTTATACATCTCCGCGACGAGCGACCACAGGGGTAGATTATAATCGTCTTCAACAAATTTTAGCGGTGTTGGAAAAGCGGGTGGGTATCCCTTTATCCAAATTGGATGCGTATGTGGCAACGGCTGGAGGATTAGGGGTGGAAGAACCCGCTGCGGATTTGGGCATAGCAGTAGCAGTGGTCGCCAGTTTTCGCGATCGCGTGGTGGATCCCTTAACTGCGTTAATTGGAGAGGTGGGATTAGGGGGACAAGTGCGGTTAGTGGCGCAAATGGAATTGCGGATTAAAGAAGCGGCTAAATTGGGCTTTAAACGCGCGATCGTTCCCAAAGGGCAAAGTCTTCCCGATTTAGGCATTGAAATTGTTACTGTCAGTAAAGTCATTGACGCGATCGTGGCTGCCATTCCCCCACAACCGCGTTATGGCGAAGGGGATGAGACGGTTTCCGAACAAGAGGAAGACATGAACTAATCTTTCACCAATCAGTGAGGATTATTTATTCGGTACCGCCAACAAACTCTAAATAGGAAGAACTTAATGCCTTGACCGCAACCTCGTATAATTGTTTGCCATGTTCAGGTGTTGCCAGTCCCGGATTGGAACCCATTCTGCCATCGGGATAGTGACGGCGAAAATCAGCAGCACTATAAATCGGATGTCCAGACGGCACGTCTTTCTCTAAGTAAGCCTCCTTAATAGCATCAGGATAAACATACTGGGTTACTGCTACTTCACTGGGCGTGGCATGAGATCCCTCTTCTTCCCCATACAACTCTTTTGCTAATTCGTACACTTCTCGACACATAAACCAATTGGCAACATGACAACGCACCTGATCGGCGTTTGGCAAGTTTAAATCTGCTAAATGAGCATAGGTTTGAGGAAAAGCAGCCTTTAGCGTCGCAATATTTCCCCCATGGCCATTAATAAAAAAGAATCGTTGAAAACCGGAAGAAGCTAAACTAGTAAGGAAGTCTTGAATCACTTGGATTAATGTCGTTGGACGTAAGCTAATACTGCCCGGAAATGCCAAATGATGTAATGCCATGCCAATATTAAGCGTTGGGGCAACTAAAGCGCCTGTGGTTTCTCCCACCCCTTTGGCAATCATTTCTGCACAAATGGCATCAGTTCCGATTAATCCCGTAGGGCCATGTTGTTCCGTAGAACCAATGGGCACAATGATACCCTGAGACTGTTCTAAATAACGCTCTACTTCCTGCCAAGTTTGTAAATGTAGCAACATACGCGATCCGATTGACTAGTTTTGAATTAATTCCACTTTAAATCTTAAAAAAACAATAATTTGCGCAAAGTGTGTCGTTTTGAGATATATGTTAGCTAGAGTGTTGAAAACATAATGGAGTCCTATGCAGTCTCTTGATATACCAAAAACTTCCCCCAGTGAGGAATTAACCCAGTCTTCGCGGATTCTTGTGGTCGAAGACGAAGAACTGATTCGAGAAATGGTAGTGCTTTCCCTCCAAGAGGAAGGTTATGAAGTTTCTATTGCTACCGATGGACGCACTGCCTCGAATTTATTGCAAAATGCAGAATCCAATCAAAGTGAATTTCCCTATGACTTGATTGTCTTGGATTTAATGCTTCCTCAAATTAACGGCTTGGATATTTGTCGTTGGTTGCGCTATCAAGGCAGTACGATTCCCGTCCTCATTCTCAGTGCAAAAGCCAGTGAAACCGATCGCGTTCTCGGATTGGAAGTCGGCGCTGATGACTATATTACAAAACCATTCAGTATGCCTGAATTTGTCGCGCGCTGTCGAGCTTTGTTAAGGCGGCAACGCTTTAGCAGTCAGCCTCAAACCCCTGTTCTGCAATATCAAGATATCACCCTCTTTCCTCAAGAATGTCGGGTAACTATTCGCGGCCAGGAAATCAGCCTTTCTCCCAAAGAATTTAGACTCCTAGAACTTTTTATTGGTTCCCCGCGGCGAGTATGGTCGCGAGAACAATTGATTGAGCAAGTTTGGGGGCCTGATTTTCTAGGTGATACTAAAACCGTCGATGTTCACATTCGTTGGTTGCGAGAAAAATTAGAACCCGATCCTTCTGAACCCTCTTATATTGTTACTGTTAGAGGATTTGGCTATCGTTTTGGTTAAAACTATGTTATAGAAAATAACGCTTAAATTTAAGATCAATTTTGGGAATTGCAATTAAATCCCAACTCAAGTTTAAGGAATAGCTATGTAGTTATCCTTAAATAGCGGGGATAGATTATTATCAAAACCCATGACCGCAAATACTATATTCGCGTTTTTAATTGGTTTAGGCTTTGGATTAATTATTTACTATTTCCAAAGACGCTTTTGGCAAAATAAATTGCGTCAGCTTCTTAAAGAAAGTGCCGGCTATTCTCAAGAAGATGTTTCTCTACCTTTGAGTACTCGTTTGCGCCGAGAAACTCGCCGTCTCCAAAACCATGCTGATCAATTGCAACAAGAATTGGATTTATGGCAAGAATTAATTGAAGCCGCGCCCATTGGTTATCTGCAAGTTGATGAAGAAAATCAGTTATTATGGTGTAATGACCAAGCCCGTCGGCTATTGCGGCTCAATCGCTGGCAACCCGGTCAAGTTCGCTTACTTCTAGAATTAGTTCGCTCTTACGAGCTGGATCAACTGATTGAACAAACTCGAAATACGCAACAACCTCAAATTCAAGAATGGGTTTTTCATGCCACTGATTGGGCAAGTGAAAGTTCTCAAGATCAGCAGGTTTCAGACGCGATCGCGCTTAAAGGATCCAGTTATCCCCTACCCAATGAAGGCGTTGGCGTCTTTTTAGAAAATCAACAACCCTTGGTAGAACTCTCTCAACGTTCGGATCGTCTGTTTTCCGATCTCACTCACGAATTGAGAAGCCCTCTTACTTCCATTCGTTTGGTAGCAGAAGCCCTACAACCGCGACTTCAACCGCCAGAAAGCCGTTGGGTTGAGCAAATGCTTCAAGAAGCCAATCGTCTGATTCGCTTAATTGAAGACTGGTTGGAAATTTCCCAATTAGAGCAGAAACCGCAACAAAATCTCAAACTAGAAACTTTTGCTGTACAACCGCTCATAAACTCTGCTTGGGAAAGTTTAAATCCCATTGCCCAACAAAAACAAATATACTTTAATTATCAAGCCGAACAACCGTTATCGATTACCGCAGATTACTCTCGCTTAACGCAAGTTTTTTTGAATCTTTTTGATAATGCCATCAAATATAGCCCTTCTCACAGCAATATTTGGGTAAAAGTCGTCTTGTTACCGTCTCATCGGATTAATAAATCGGAAGATTGGGTACAAATCAATGTGATTGATCAAGGCAAAGGCTTATCCAAAACAGATGTTTTACGAGTATTTGATCGCTTATATCGTGGCCATGAAACTTCTCAAGAAAGCCGTGATAAAAACAGTGATTCCCAGCGCAAAGAATTTCAATCTTCAGGAACCGGGTTAGGTTTATCGATTACCCGACAAATTATTTTAGCTCATGGCGGGAGAATTCAAGCGAAAAATCATCCTGATACGGGTGGCGCTTGGTTGCAAATTGAACTTCCTAATGCCAGCTTGGATGAAAGCGGATCACAATCTTCTTAGGACTAGAGAAAGTTTTTTAAGACTTGTCAATTCTGACTGAAACGGACTACTTTAGTTTAATATAATCAAGTTATATTTTTCGCTGGAAACAATCTACTTGTTTTGCATTAAGTCATTTGTCTTTTCACAAAAAAAACTCTCCAAATTCCTACTTTGATCGTTGCTTAAAACGACTTGAACAAGATGTTCTCCGTATGGGAGCGTTGGTTGAACAGTCTTTCCGTTTGAGTCATGAAGCTCTGTTTGATCAAAATCTAGAAGTGATTCAACAAATTAATGAACTTGATGAGCAAATTGATCAATACTATCGCCAAATTGAACTTGATTGCGCTCGGCTTCTAACATTGCAAGCTCCTGTCGCAACTGATTTGCGAGTAATTAGTGCTTTTATGCAGTTAATTCGAGATTTAGAAAGAATTGGCGATTATGCTGAAGATTTAGCGGAATTCGCAATTAAGTTATTTCCTTATTCTCCTCATCCTTGCTTGTCTCAAGTAGCGAGCATGTCTAATCAAACGCAAAAGATGTTAGCAACTAGTTTGGTGGCATTAGCTGATTTAGATGATACGGCAGGCAGAAGAGTAAAAACAATGGATGATACCGTTGATGATGCCTATGATCAAATTTATGAGATGCTCGCTAAAAATCATATTCAAGGGAAGGCTGAACCTGTTTTATTATTAGGATTAGTGATTCGTCATTTGGAACGCATGGCGGATCATTCCACAAACATTGCGCAGCGTGTGACGTATATTGTTACTGGCGATCGCGCTTAACGTAACAATTTGTGAAGAATTCAGGAGGTATTACGCTTGCCAAGAGTACGAGTACGTCAGCACGTTAATCCCCTTAGCAAACGATATCAAACCCCCCTTACTCCTCCTTCTTGGGAAACCATCTATTCTGATTTAACACGGCCTTTTTTCTTAGATATTGGTTCGGCAAGAGGCCGATTTCTTCTCGAAATGGCCAAAATTAAACCGGAATACAATTTTCTTGGGGTAGAAATCCGTGAACCTCTAGTGGAAGAAGCAAATGCTAAACGCGATGAATTAGGGCTTACAAATCTTCATTATTTGTTCTGTCATGTCAATAACTCTCTAGGGATTTTATTAGATTCTCTTCCCGCAAATTCTCTAAATTATGTTACTATTCAGTTTCCTGATCCTTGGTTTAAAAAGCGTCATGCCAAACGCCGCATTGTTCAGCCGGAATTAGTCAATACTTTAGCTGATTACTTAAATCCTCATCATGATCATGTTGATTTTCAAGGTAGTGTTTTTTTGCAGTCTGATGTGGCATTGATTAGTGAAGAAATGGCGAGTCAGTTTGATGCCCATCCTGCTTTTGTTAGAGAACAGCCGCCTTGGTTGCCTGAAAATCCGTTACCAGTAACAACGGAACGCGAAGTGACTAGTCTCAACGAAAATAAACCAGTTTATCGAACGTTATTTCATAAAAAAGCGTAAAACAATGTTAATGCAGGGATTTTGAAAAATGCTATAATAAAGGCATCATTAAAAAATAAAACTTGTCATCGCTTGGGGGTCTAGTAACCTCTGCCGGCAAACATTCAAGCAGGGCAATTTTAATTGCAATAAATTCTCAACTTAAAAGTTCAAAATCATCAACTGTGCCGACCACCATTCCTACTCACAGCTTCATGCTTAAATCCAGCCAAGGGGCTTGGGTAATGGGGGCACTTGTAGAAATATAATCCACTCCAGTTAATGCCACCTCTCGGATATTTTTAAGGGTAATATTTCCCGATGCCTCAATTTTGATAGATTTTGAACTCTCTCGGATCAAATTCACCATTTCCTTCATTAAGGGGAAAGACATATTATCAAGCATGATAATTTCCACATCGGTTTCCAGTACTGCTTCTACTTCAGCTTGAGTGGTCGTTTCCACTTCAATCGTCAATGGATAGGGAAGAGAAGAGCGAACTTGCGCGATCGCATTTTTGATGCCTCCTGCTGCTTGAATATGATTTTCTTTAACCATTGCTGCATCATCTAAACCAAAACGATGGTTGGTTGCACCGGCGATTTGCGTTGCGTATTTTTCTAACAGCCTTAAACCAGGGGTGGTTTTGCGGGTATCGACCAATTGAACGGGTAAATCCCTAATTTGTTCAACATAGCGATGAGTTAGTGTTGCAATGCCGCTCAAGTGCATCACTAGATTTAGTGCCACCCGTTCTCCGCTAAGCAAGGTATTTGTCTGAGCGCGACAGTGTAAAATTTCCTGTTTATTCTTACAGAAACTACCTTCTTGAAGTTGCGGTTGCCATTGAATTTCCCCTAATAAGCTAAAAATGTGTTCCGCAAAGGGTAACCCAGCAATAATTCCTGGTTGCTTAGCTACCCAAATTGCATCTTTTTCAGGATTAGTCGTTTCTGTAATTGCATCCGTAGCGCGATCGCCACGGCCAATGTCTTCCTGTAACCATTCGCGAAATAACGGTTCTAAAAT
>JBDGQV010000220.1:0-6962 GCA_042218725.1 Halothece sp.
CCCCAACATGGTTCCCAGAGTCTAGCCATCATCTTCTTCCTGAAAATACGACGAAACCTGGACTTTACCCGTTGCCTATGAATCGCTAAACCACCAACTGATTAAGGCAAGAAATCATCGTCTAACACCTGTTCCAGAGAATAAGACTGATCTGGCATTTTCATTCCTGACTTAAGTTCAGCTATTTTCTGTGCCTTCCCATAGTTTTAGTATTACCAAATCCTCTGAATTGGATAAGCATCAAAGGCGCGATCGCGACTGATTAAGGTGAGAGAATGATTCATTGCTTGTGCAATTAGCATTTGATCAAATGGATCTCGATGATGTAAAAGTAAATGACGGATTAAAACAGTATCACGAAATGAAATTGGAAGTAAGAGAAGATCAGACGATTCGAGTTCACTACCAATCACTTCATAATGTCGTTTTAGTGATATTTTTCCTAAATTTAACTTAATGGCTATTTCCCATAAACTAGCAATACTCAAATAGACTGTATCTGCATAGTCAATTATTTCTTTTAGAGAGTTGGATAAGTTTGGATCATCTTCTGATAGCCAAATAAAAGCATGAGTATCCAACAGGAAATCACTCATTCCATATAATCCTGCCAATCTTCTAGCGATTCATCAAAATCATCTGGCAAAGGTAAGACAAATGTTCCCTTTAAAATTCCTGATCGACGTTTTTTAGAAGATTCAGATTCACTATCAATTTGTGAATGTTTTTCCATTAAATATTCTGCATAATGCAACAATTCTGTTTTTAGAGTCTCAGGCATCTTGGTGATAGTTTGCCATAATGCTGTTTCCGTATTCATGGTTTCTTTATTTCTTTATTCTCATCAATTTTTCATCAATTTAGGATTGTTCATCTTTCCATTTTTCCCATAAATCGGGGCGACGTTCTTGGGTACGTTTAATTTGTTGTTCCCGTCGCCACTGCGCGATCGCGCCATGATTTCCAGAACGCAAAACAGGGGGAACTTCCCACCCCCGAAACACCGCAGGCTTAGTATATTGGGGATAATCGAGCAACTCGGTTTCAAAACTCTCGGCTTTAAGCGAATCCGCTTTGCCAATGGTGCCTGGAAGCAAACGAATGACGCCATTAATCAAGGCTAAGGCGGGGATTTCTCCACAAGTTAAAATAAAATCGCCCAAGGAAACCTCACGGGTTACTAAATTCTCTCGAATGCGTTCATCGACGCCTTCATAATGACCGCAAATCAAAACCAATTGATCATACCCATAAGCCAATTCTCGGAATAAGGGCTGATTCATCGGTTCTCCCTGAGGCGTCATTAAAATTACCTCTTGGGAGGGCATTTGGGGGAGTGACTCTACCGCAGCAAACATGGGTTCCGGTTTCAGCAACATTCCCACACCTCCCCCATAAGGTTCATCATCCACGCGACGATGTTTATCAAAAGCAAAATCCCGAGGGTTCACAAAATTAACCTCGGCAATCTTTTTCTGGATTGCTTTTCCAACTATCCCAGAATTGAGGGGAGAGTCAAAGAAATTGGGGAATAAAGTAATAACGTCAAAACGCACGATTGATTTTTGTTGCAGGATGAGTCGTAGAATACACCAGAATTTAACTCCGGCACTGGGCTTTCTCCGGCGGCATGCAGGAATTAGCACACGCACTCCCATTGCCTGCTGTTACCCTTGGTTGATCATTTTAACAGTCGCTCTGACTTTCGGGGAATCGATTATTAAAACGTAAGAACTAAAATAGGGGGTAGTGCCGTATTGGGCTATTGGATCAGCAAGTTCAACGCAAGTGGAATGTCTCATCAGGTGAATCAACTTTTATTCCCCGCTAGTTCAGAATTTACTGCACTTTGCCGTTTTGAAGTCAGTAATTTGCAAGAACGATTAAAGGCGGATCATGGTGCTGTTTACTTAACCAAAGAACTGCAATCAGGAACGCGACAGTTAATTCCAATTGTGGTCTATCCAGAAGCGAATACTCAGTGGGAAGAGGAATTTGAAGAAAGCACCATCATTGAATCCGAGGAAGATAATTCTTTATCCAATCATGCTTCTTCTGAATTATCCTCAATTCCGGTTGCTTCTGATGATCTTCCCGCGCAGTTAACTACTGCCCAACAAAATTTAATTCCTGATTTAGTCAACCAACAAAATCAGCACCAAATTGTCTTTCCCCTGCTGCACGAAAATGTCATGATGGGGCTATTAGTGATTGCCCGTCAAAAAGCACAATGGAGTGAATGGGAGTTTACCCAAATTCAGCGCAGTGCAGGGACGCTGGCTTTGGCTTGTGTTTTGGATCAACGTCAAGGATTATTTCAACAAAAACTTCGTCAACAACAATGGAAACAAAAAACCCAGCGGGAACATCTTGATGAACTTTTACACCAGTTGCGAAATCCGTTAATGGCGTTGAGAACGTTTGGAAAATTGCTTCTAAAACGCTTCAATTTAGAAGAAAACCAGAAAAGTCGATCCTTAACCGAAAATCTAATGCGAGAAAGCGATCGCCTGCAACAACTCTTACAAGAAATGGGCGATTATCTCGATCAAATCGGTGAAGACAAGGAAGAAGAGTATACGATTGAAACGGAAACTGCTGCCATTCCAGAAGGAGATTCTGATTTTAAATCTCTCCCTCCCAGTCACTCTTTAACCTTAGAATCGGTTCATATTCCAGACATTTTAAATCCGATTCTAGAATCAACAAGCGCGATCGCGCAAGATAAACAAATTGAATTAAAAACCGATATTCCGCAACAACTTCCTTCCGTTAAAGCCAACACCAAAGCCTTACAAGAAGTACTAAGCAATCTCCTTGATAATGCAGTTAAATACACGCCGGAAAATGGGACAATTGAAGTCTTAGTAACACAAGAAAAACCGCAATGGCAAGGCATTATCATTCGCGATAACGGTTCTGGCATTCCTAAACAAGATCAACCGAAGATTTTTGAACGTCACTATCGGGGCATCCAGTCGGAAAGCGAAATTCCTGGTACCGGGTTAGGATTAGCAATTGCGAAAGATTATGTGGAACAAATGGCAGGAGACATTGAATTAATTAGCCCAGCTACGCCACCGGAAAATCCCACTCAAGGAACCGCGTTTATTGTTTGGTTGCCGAATATGGGAAAAGAAACTTCTTAATAGGCAGGATACGATAGCTAATTCCGAATCCCAACTTCGGGAATTAACTCCAATCTTCCTGACTGGTTTCTCCTTTATGATAGACTCTTTTCTGATTATGAATTTGACGCGTTTTTTCAAATAAGGTTTCTTCGGTTAAATTCCATTTTTCGAGCAGTGAGTCTAAATCTTTTTGCAGCTGTCTTGCCCCAGGAAAATTTTTATAGCGAATTCGTAAGCGGGCTAATTCCGCTAAATTATGATCCGTGATGTTTTCTTGAAACATTTGATCAACAATTTGTTTGTCTTCTTTTTCTCTGGGATGTTTTTGTTCAGGCGTTTGCGTCATTGGCAATTAAACCTTCTACACGTTCTTTAATTTCATCTCGTACTTGTCGAAAGGTATCTAGGGATTGCCCATCAGGGTCGTCTATTTCCCAGTCTTGGAATACTTCTCTCGTTAGCCATGCTGTGGGTAAATTAACCCCGCAACCGCATAAAGATACCACAATATTATAATTTTCCGGGTTATACTCAGTTAGCGGAGTCGAGGTTTGTTGGCTAATATCAATTCCCGCTTCTGACATCACTTGGATGGCTGTGGGATGGACGTGAGAAGCTTCTAAACCGGCACTCGCCACATTGACTTTACCTTGTCCCAAATGACGAACAAATCCTTCTGCCATTTGGGAACGACAAGAATTTTTTTTACAGACAAATATTACATTTTTCATGGGCTACGAGGTGGCTTTGTTTGCCGTTTTACTAATTTCTTGGTTAGCTTTTTCTTTGCGTTCGCTGTAGCGATCTGTGAGATAATCAACATGATCGCGCATGAGCATGGTAATTTTATAAAGTTCTTCCATAACATCCACCACGCGATCGCGATACCGAGACTCTTTCATGGTTCCATCTTCATGAAACTCTTGGTAGGCTTTGGCAACGGAAGACTGATTGGGAATGGTAAACATCCGCATCCAACGTCCCAGCAACCGCATCGTATTGACGGCATTAAACGATTGAGAACCGCCGCTGACTTGCATTAAAGCGAGGGTTCTCCCTTGAGTGGGGCGAACAGCACCGATGCTTAGCGGAATCCAATCAATTTGATTTTTGAGAATGCCAGTGACATTGCCGTGCATTTCCGGAGAACACCAAACTTGACCTTCTGACCATTGACTGAGTTCTCGTAACTGTTGCACTTCAGGATGGCTTTCTTCGACTTGCCCTTTCACAGGGAGGTTATGAGGATGGAAGAACTTAACTTCTGCGCCAAATCCTTCCATAATTCTGGCAGCTTCTTCTGAGAGTAAGCGACTATAAGATCGTTCACGTAACGAACCGTATAAAAATAAAATTTTCGGTGGATGATTGCTCATATATTTTGATAATCTCCTTTAATACAACGAGGATCCAGTAATGTTGCTTTTTCCGGTTCGCGTTTAAACCAGAATGCTGTTCGCTTACAGAATTTCACCAGCATTAACATGAGAGGAACTTCAATTAATACCCCAACAACTGTGGCAACCGCAGCGCCAGAGTTTAAGCCAAATAAAATCACGGCTGTCGCAATGGCAACTTCAAAGTGATTGCTAGAACCAATTAACGCGGCTGGGGCAGCATCTTCGTAGAAAAAGTTTAATTTCTGGGCAATCAGGTAGGTAAGCCAAAAAATAAAGTTGGTTTGAATAAACAGGGGAACTGCAATTAAGACAATATGAAAGGGATTTTCCACAATCACATCCCCTTGCAAGGCAAACAGAAGAATTAAAGTAAGCAACAATGCCCCTGTATTAATTGGGCTGAGATATTTCAAGAAGTAGCGATTAAACCATGCTTCCCCTTTGTGTTTAAATATCCAGTAACGGCTGTACATTCCCGCAGCGAGAGGTAAAGCCACATAAATGAGTACCGATAGCACCATGGTTTGCCAAGGAACAACAATTTTATTGGCTTGTAATAACCAGCCTCCCAACGGGGCATAGAGAAACAGCATGGCAACGGAATTAATCGCCACCATAACGAGGGTATGACCCTGATTGCCATAGGAAAGATAGCCCCACATCAAAACCATCGCCGTACAGGGGGCAATTCCTAATAAAATAACGCCGGCAATATAGGAGTCGGCAAGTGCCATTTCTTGTCCGCCGCGAACGATGTCTGTTCCTTCAATGAGAGGGCGGAATAACCAGCCTAAGAAAAATTGGGCAAAGAAAACCATGCTAAAAGGTTTCACCAGCCAGTTGATCCCCAATGTCAGCAAGACAGGTTTTGGGGTTCGGGCAGCTTCTACGGCTTGGGAAAAGTCAATTTTCACCATGATGGGGTACATCATGAAAAATAAACACACCGCAATCGGAATGGAAACTTGATAAATACTAATGGAATCAAGTGTCTCTGCAACACCGGGAAAGGTTCTGCCCAAGATAATCCCGCCAATAATGCAGAAAAACACCCAAACCGTGAGATAGCGCTCGAAAAAGCTCAGTTTTCCCCCAGCTTGAGGGGCATTTTCATTGGTTTGACTATTGATTGTCATGGCAGTTGCGACCTATGCCTACCCATTTAATATATCAAATTTTTTTGATATGTCATTCAACAACAGGAACGATAATATAACCATGATCGCGATCGCCGAGTACCCAATTGCGCGATTCTCCCCAATACCACCAATGTGCCCCAATATAAGCGCAAATTAAGCTATCCAGTTGATCTTCAATAGCTTTGAGGGCAGTACCGGTTAACTGATCCAACGACCCCGTAATTGCATCCAGTGGTGGATCTATACTAAGAGAAGGTGTCAGTTTCGGTAATATTTCCTGAGTATATTGCTGCAGTTTCGCCAGTTCTGCTTTGCGTTGCGCGATTCTTCCTTTTTTATACTTGAGAATCCGTTCCAGTTGAAACAGGTGTACCATTGCCGCATGAGGATAAACCTCAATCTGATAGCGTCCGGTTTGTTGAGGAATAATGGTGGGGGCATGGAGAAAGCCTCGCTCTTCTAAATGTAAACCAAAGGCAACAGTACGCTCAGCAAAGGGACGATTGCGATTGGCAGGATAGCAACCGGCATGATAGCGGCCAAAATATTTGTGGGTCAGTTGATCGGGACGTCTCATCCCTGTTGTATTGGGAATCAGGGTTGGTGCATCCACTGCCATTAAAGCAGGTTCGTCTTTGGCAATTAGGGAATCGCACCAGGATAAAATTTCCTCAATGGATAACTTTCTATCTAGTGCCCGCAGATGCAGTTTTTCCTGTTGCCACTCTAAACAACATAATCCAGTGGGTTGCGAGTTCCACCCTAAATCAATCCCAACTAACTTCATTGTTTGCTTTCCTTCCGGAGTTGTTATGGTTAATTCCAACCAAGCTACCTCTAACCTAACCCTAGACGCCTTTTTGGAACGTGCAGAAACCAAACCTGCCAGTGAGTACTTTGATGGAGAAATTATTCAAAAACCATTGCCCCAAGGAGAACACAGTATCCTGCAAACTCGGCTGTCAACAGCCATTAACCAAGTGAGTGAAGCGGAAAAAATTGCTTTAGCTTTAACCGAAATTCGTTGTACGTTTGCAGGGAAATCAATTGTTCCAGATATTGCCGTATTTCTCTGGCATCGTATTCCTAGAACGGAAGAAGGTAGAATTGTTAATCGCTTTGAAACGTACCCCGATTGGATCATTGAGATTCTTTCTCCAGAACAGTCTCCAAATCAGGTGATGAAAAAAATTCTGTTTTGTTTGGATCAGGGAACCCAATTGGGATGGTTAATTGATCCCAGTGATGAATCGGTCATGACGTTTCACCCTCATCAACTCCCTTCTATTTAT
>JBDGQV010000221.1:0-15572 GCA_042218725.1 Halothece sp.
TTTGGTTAAATCTAATTCAAATTGTGGTAAGACAGTTTCTCCAGAAAGCATCGTTAGATTGTTTTGTATTTCCACTGAACAAGTGGGAAAACTTATGTGGCAAGAAATTGAAAACCAAATTTCCCAAGCAACGGGACAATCCTTTCAAATTCAAAACCGTCGTTCGGTAGGAGGCGGCTGCATTAGTCAGGCATATGCCATTACCGATGGCAAGGAAGCCTATTTTGTGAAGTTTAACAGTGCTTCGGAATATGACATGTTTGAAGCCGAAGCTTTGGGGCTAAAAGAAATGTATGAAACCGAAACGATTCGCGTTCCCAAGCCCATTTGTTGGGGAACTGCTGACAGTGCTGCCTATATTGTAATGGAACAACTAGCACTTGGAGGCAGCGGCGGTTCGGAAGTTTGGTATACGATGGGGCAACAGTTGGCCCAGATGCATCGCCAAGGAACGGCGGAACAATTTGGTTGGCATCGCAACAATACGATTGGTTCTACCCCTCAAATTAATACTTGGACCGATAATTGGGCAGACTTCTTCGCCGAACATCGCATTGGCTATCAGGTAACGTTAGCCAAACGCAACGGGGGCAATTATCCGGATACCAATCAAGTAGTTGAAAAAGTGCGGGAGGTTTTAGCGGATCATCATCCTCAACCGTCTTTAGTGCATGGCGATTTGTGGGGCGGCAATGCGGAAGTGACGAAAGAGGGGGAACCGGTGATTCTGGATCCAGCAACCTATTACGGCGATCGCGAAGTGGATATTGCGATGAGTGAATTATTTGGCGGTTTCCCAGCGGCGTTTTATCAGGGCTATAATGCAGCTTGGGAACTGGAGGCCGGTTACAAAAATCGGAAAGAGCTTTATAATCTCTATCATATCCTCAACCACTTTAATCTATTTGGCGGCGGCTATGGTTCCCAAGCCAGTCGCATGATTGATCGGTTAATGAAAACTTAAATATCGTCGGGAATCACCCATTGGGTTGTTGATTCTTGTTGAGATTGTTGGGTTTGTTTCTTTCTGACCGCTTCTTCGGCCATGTCTAGCATTTGGTCTAGGGAAGTATTATTAATAAACTTGGAGGCTTCGGCTGCGTATTCTTTATGAGGACATTTATCGCCTAAGACGCAACCATTGGCACAAGCTTCTTCGCAGTTGATTTGGGTTTGCACGGTACTCCTCTCTTGAATTGTCTCGTCGGCAATCGTGTTCTACTCACAGCTTACCTTACCGGAATTAGTAGTTGTTATTGGCAGGACAAGCAAAAAAAGTGCGACGGCATTGAAAACAGTAGTTAATACGGATTTGATTAATCAGTGCTACAAATAAAGCGGCTTAATTGGGAAAAGGGTAAAGGTTAAAGGTTTAAGGGGAGGGAAAAGCACCTTTTCCCTTGTTCCTTGTTCCTTGATCCAAGCCTGCTCATCTGTAGCAAGCATTTACCCATTTGATATAAGATCTAGTTTTGATTAGTCAGTAACATGAGGGGAACAATCGAGGTGTACGCGAAACGTTTGTCTCGGATAACGATTGGTTTAATTATTCTCACGATCGCGGTTTATATCTTGCGAGGGGTTGGGATTTTAACCTTTATTCCCGGCGGCGTCATTTATTTATTATTTTTCGGCGCGATCGCGTGCGGATTGCTTTCGAAGTTAGCTCGGCGTCAACGCTGGTAATCCGATCCCGCGACTAAATCATCCAGAGAGGCTTGCATGTGCTGGCGAACTTGTTCATAACAGGCATCAACATAGGCGCGATCGCGCGCTGCTTTTCTGCCAGAACGTTGAAAATGAATCGGAGAACAGACTCGGGTATAAATTTTTGTTGGTAGGGGAACATTGGGACCTACCCCAATGCCTAATCCCCAAGGCAAGCCTAAATAAATGGGAAACACACGAGTTAAGGCCGTGCTAGCATCAACAATTCCTTGTTCCCGCAGCCATTCCATTAAGTCTTTGCAATCAGTCAGGATGATTAAGGTGTCATGAGCACCCACCGAGACTAAGGGAATAATCGGGATGTTTTCTCGCAGGGCAAGTTTAATAAACCCTTTGCGTCCAGCCAGTTCAATTTGATAGCGCTTGCTGTAGGGACGAAATACATCGTCAATTCCCCCTGGATAGACTAACACCGGGGCATCGCGAGATAAGGCTGCGGTTGCAAACTTAACGGTGGCGGGAATGGCACCAATTCTCGCAGCAGAATTTAGGGTTCGGGGGGAAGTAAAGGCTTCTGGCTGCATTAAGCCATAAATCGGTCGATGGGCGCCAAAGCGACGCAACCAATCCACTAAAAACATATACAGATCGGGGGCTACTAAACCGCCATTATGGGAACCCACTAATAAGAATTTCCCTTTTTCGGGAATATGATGCCAGCCGTCAGTTTCCACTCGGAAGTAGAGATGATAGAGCAACTGCAAAAACGGCAACAGAGATTGCAATAATTCTGGATCGCGCTGATCGAGGATTGCGTCTGGTGAATAGGCAGATAAATTCATTCATTCTTTGAGTTACGCCTATTTCACAGTTTAAACAGTTTTCCAGAACTATCGATATCTCGCCTCATCGATGGTAGCGCGGAAAAATTCTCCCGCTTGGGCAAAACTCTCACCATCAAAGTGCCAGCCCCCGCGAATCTGCGTGGGAATGGTGTAGCCCTGAAATGTTCTTTGAGCTTCAATGATGCCGCCAAAATTAAGATAGCGATATCCCTTGCTATCGGGGTTACCCCAACGGGGAAACTTGATGGTTTCTAATGCTCCTTGTTCATTGACTTTTAGTGTGAGCGGGGTGGTTTCTCCCTGCAAACGGACATGGGCTTGAACCTGAGAGGTATTGAATGGCGTCCAAGTTACGCTGGCATCACAAAAGGCACTCGGCAACCACATCAATTCTCCCTGCATGCGCCCTAAGGCTGACCGGCCAATATCTGCTCCTGATTCTCGAATAATGGGCAATATTCCCAATACTTTCCACTGCATTGCCGCTTCTCCGGCTAGGGCGCGATCGAACCCTGAAATTGGCAGTCCTCGCATCCAGACTCTTGCCTTCCAAATAAAGCCTTCAGGAAATCGAATGATCTGTTCGGCAGTGAAGGGACACCAATTTTTCAGTTTAATTTCCCCGTGCATCCTTAAGCGAACGGCGGTGGCTAAAGGGGTTTCAGGCGCGATGTGGCTTCGCCACTTGCCGAAGGCAATCGCGCTTTGCAGATATCGTTGCGCTGTTTCCGGCAACGCGATAAACTGATGAGGTCGGAATTGTATTTCTGCTGGCGGTACAGTCTCCCATAATTGTTGCCGGTGCATTGGTAATTCTGAGGCGTTATTGCGATTAACTTTAGCAGTACACTACTTCTTGCCTAATGTCAATCTTGCTTCAAGAAAGTTTTAATTTAGCAATAAAAATACATGCGACTTCGCTTGGATAGACTTGACAAATTTTAGAGGTAGGCAACGGCAACATGGGAATTATATTCCCGTATTTTTAATTCAAGGTAAAACATCCCTTTGGATTATTGTTAGCTTAACTATAGCTGAAATCCCATGATCTCGTCAATATTTTTCCGGCCAATGATGAGATTAAAAAATGTAACGGTAAGCTTTTCATAGAAAATTCCAATTGATAAAGCCAATATCATGGTTTTTACTTATGATACTGCTCACGCTTGTGATTAATTCTCTTTATCTTCGTGATCAGTTGTTTCCGGTGGGTAGCTTACTTTTTAAAAAACGAATCACCAATGAGGAATAACAAACCATAACGGCTTCCGGTTTCAACCGACTAAGACAAGCTATAGTTAAGCTTTTAATTGGTCATTCCAACGATAACTTGGCTAACCATGATGGATAGTCCCTTATTTTCATTTACGATTTTATTGCTAGTGGTTCTAACCGTGCCGCCAATTTTTGAGCGGATCAAACTTCCCGGTTTAGTGGGATTAATTGTCGCCGGAATTGTTCTCGGTTCTGATGGGTTAGGACTGCTAGATGCCAAATCAGAGACCATGAAACTGCTTTCCGATGTGGGAAAAGTTTATCTCATGTTTGTGGCCGGACTGGAAATTGATCTCGATGAATTTCGGAAAGCAAAAGGAAAAGCCATTGGGTTTGGAATGATGACGTTTTTATTGCCAATTCTCACTGGCATTTTAGTCGGATCGCTATTTGGTTATGGACTCAATGCGGCCATTCTGATGGGGTCTTTAATTGCCTCTCATACCCTGCTGGGTTATCCCATCGTGACTCGCTTTGGCGTCGAGCGCAATCGGGCAGTGGTGGCAACGATTGGCGCAACGATTTTTACCGATATTGCCTCACTGTTGGTGTTAGCGATTTGTATTTCCATCCATCAAGGGGAGTTTACAACAACCAGTTTAATCATCCAATTATTGGGTTTAGTCTTATATGCGTTGCTGATTTTATTCGGTTTAGATTGGGCTGGAAAGTTCTATTTTCGACGTACCGGGGAAGAAGAAAGCAATCAGTTTCTGTTTGTTTTATTAGCTGTCTTTTTATCTTCTGTGGGAGCGCAATTGATTCAGGTGGACAAAATTGTCGGCGCTTTCTTAGCGGGATTAGCTGTGAATGATGTAGTGGGCAGGAGTCCCGTGGAGGAAAAGGTAACTTTTGTGGGCAGTACCCTGTTTATTCCCTTCTTTTTTGTGGGGATGGGGTTATTGTTAGATGTCTCTAGTTTGAAAGCCACGTTAACCAACAATTTAGCCCTCACTGCCGCCTTAGTCGGGGGATTATTCTTGAGCAAAGGACTTGCAGCGACGATCGCGCAGTGGGTTTATGGGTTCAGTCGTGCCGAAGGATTCACGATGTGGTCGCTGTCGCTGCCGCAAGTAGCAGCAACGCTGGCAGCGGCGTTAGCCGGCTTAAATCAAGGGCTGCTGGATCGGTCGGTATTTAATGCCATCATCATGTTAATGCTGGTAACGGCCATTGCCGGGCCAATTTTAACCCAACGTTTTGCTCGTCAGTTACAGTATGCGTACCGGGAAGCAGAAGCCACTTCGCCCACCATTGCCCATACCTTTGTTACTTATCCTCCCTCTCGCGTGCTGGTTTCTATTTCCAATGCCCACACGGAAACGCATTTGGTAGAAACCGCCGCCTTACTGGCAAGGCAAGGGGAAGGCGCGATCATCTCTTTAAAAGTTGTTTTAGATGGGATGGCCAGCAGCCAAGATTTAGAAGAGGCGCACTCCTTGTTGCAAGATACCGAAACTTGGGGAAGCAATCTTGATGTTCCTACCATTCCCGTGTTGCGTTTAGATGATAATGTGGCGCAAGGGATTACTCGCACGGCGCGGGAACATAATGCCACGTGGATTATTATGGGCTGGAGTCCCACGACGCTACGGGAACGATTGTTGGGCAGTACCATTGATGATGTCTTTTGGTCCGCCCATTGTCCAGTGGTGGTGATGACCTTGCTGGAAGCCCCCAGTGAAATTAAACGGATTTTAGTGCCGGTGGAAAATCTCACGCCCCAGAGTTGGCGCACCATTGAATTTGCTCAGTTATTGGCACAAACCAATGAAGCCGAGATTACTTTGTTGCATGTTTTGACAGAAACCCAATCGCCAGCAGAAATAGAAGCATTTGAAAAGGCGCTCAAGGAATGGTTGCTCTGGCATCAGTTTAATCTTCCCATTCATATTGAAACCATCGTTGACGATCATGTTCCAAAGGCTATTGTGCAGTTTTCTCAGGATTATGATTTAACTGTTTTACGGGCGTTGCGCCGCCAAACGGCAGGCGGATTGGCAGTAAGCGACATTACCACCAACATTGTTGCTGATTTGCAAGGCTCGTTGGTATTGGTGGCGGAACCCCTGTTTAGAGAGAATTAAGGTGGCAAATTTGTTGCAAATTTTCAAAGAAATCAGGATAGGAAATGGCTGCTGCTTGTGCCCCATT
The DNA here is from genome assembly GCA_042218725.1 of Halothece sp. GTDB lineage: Bacteria > Cyanobacteriota > Cyanobacteriia > Cyanobacteriales > Rubidibacteraceae > Halothece. The sequence goes on from JBDGQV010000221.1 coordinate 5,943, forward strand.
AATGGTGGTTTTGCCTTTAGCGTTTAGCGCCGCGATCGCGAAACTCATGGCGACGCGATGATCGTTATAGGCTTCGATTTCGGTTCCGGTTAAATTGCCCCCACCAACAATTTCTAAGCCATCGGAATGTTCCGTCACATTTGCTCCCATTTTACTTAGTTGGGAAGCCATCACTGCAATGCGATCGCTTTCTTTGACTCGCAACTCCGCAGCATCTTTAATCAGCGTTCTGCCTTCAGCAAATACCGCTGCCACGGCAATAATTGGGATTTCATCAATTAAACGGGGAATTAAATTGCCGCCAATTTCTGCCCCTTTTAAAGGAGAAGAACGAACTCGCAAATTCGCCACTGGTTCTCCGGCAATCAACGTTTGATCTTCAATGGCAATATCGGCTTCCATCCGTTCCAGGGCATCTAAAATGCCGGTACGAGTGGGATTAATCCCCACATTTTCAATGACTAATTCCGAGTCGGGAACAATCATTCCGGCCACTAACCAAAAGGCAGCGGAACTGATGTCGCCGGGAACAACAACGGTTTGACCTTTTAGGGTGGGTTTCCCTTGAATCGTTACGGATTTGGTTTCAGGGTCGGTGGTAATATCGGCACCAAAGGCAGCGAGCATGCGTTCGCTATGATCTCGGGAAAGGGCAGGTTCAATGACTGTGGTTTGTCCTTCCGTCATTAATCCAGCTAACAGAATACAGGATTTCACCTGGGCAGACGCAATGGGAGAGGTATAGTCAATGGGTTGCAACGACTGTCCTTGAATGGCAAGGGGGGCGCGGGAGTTGTTTTGTCTGCCCCAAATTTGGGCGCCCATTTGTTTGAGCGGTTCCACGACTCGGGACATGGGGCGCGATCGTAGGGATTCATCCCCGCTAATGACGAAAAAGCGGTTGGGATGAGAGGCAAGCAACCCCAACATTAAACGGACGGTGGTTCCTGAATTGCCGGCATCTAAAACAGCGGTCGGTTCTTGCAAGTTCCCATTGCCTACTCCCTCTACTACCACTTCTTGGGGATTGAGTTCGGAAATATTGGCGCCCATGGCTCTTAAACAACGTGCCGTACTCCGGGGATCTTCTCCTAATAATAACCCTTGGATGCGCGTTTGCCCCTGCGCGATCGCGCCCAACATCAGGGCACGGTGGGAAATGGATTTATCCCCTGGCACGCTTAAATTTCCTTGCAAGGCGAGTCCCGTTTTCGGGGGTTCAATCACTAATTGTTGTTGCGAATTATAAGAGTTAATAGTGATAATAGACTGATTCATTATGGGTTTCAAATAACAACGAATTAATCAGTTTTGAAGAAATATGTTGAGAATGATTTCATCAATGATGTTAGCTATCGTTGCATCTTATCATTGTTGGTGCTTATTAATCTAAGGAAATAATCATGATTCAAAAGGAGACAATCAAAACGCAATGCTTACGTATTTTTATTGAGTCGTCGCACTAACCAATAACTAATAGAAAGGGCAAAAATGGCAATGGCTAAAGCAATTAGGTCATTATTGGAATATTGTTTTAGATCAAAAATAATAATTTTCCGCGCGATCGCGATGAGGGAAGTGGCGATGACTAATTCCACTTGAAAAATATGTTTCCTAAGATAAGCCGTAATATTATCTAATAGTTCTAACGCAATTAAAATGTTTAAGAAAACACCAAATATTTCCAGAAGCGTTTCATTGAAAAAACCAGAGGGTGGCGCAGAAAATAAAATATTGCTTAAAACAAAAAATAAATCAACTAATGATACTAAAATGACAGCTAGTAAGCCAATTGTCAAAATTTTAGCGACGATCGTTTCCACGGATTCAGTAATTTGTAAGAATCGTTTTTCTTCCCATAATCGCCCCAATTTCCTAAGCCACTCTGGAGTTTGTTTCATGTTGTCTTTTCCTCACCCAATAATGTTGATTGTTGGTTGATCTGGAAATCATAAATTTCCTTATTTTTCTTCATCGATCACGGCTTTGCGATCTAATAAAACTAAATTTCGCAGTTGTTCGGTATCCAGTTGGGTTAACCAGTCTTCTCCCGCATCAACCGTTTGTTCCGCTAATTGTTTCTTGCTTTCAATCATTTCATTGATTCGTTCTTCTAGGGTACCAGTGCAGATAAATTTATGCACCTGAACATTCTGTTTTTGTCCAATGCGAAAAGTGCGATCGGTGGCTTGGTTTTCCACTGCCGGATTCCACCACCGATCAACATGAAAAACATGATTGGCTCGGGTTAAATTTAAGCCAGTGCCTCCCGCTTTAATGGAGAGAATAAAAATCGGCGGGGCATCGGGATCATTTTGAAAGCGATCCACCATTTCTTCCCGTTGTTTTTTACGAGTGGCACCGTAAAGAAACGGAACTTCACAATTAAATTGTTCTTCCAAATAGGCTTTGAGAAGCTTGCCCCATTGAGCAAATTGGGTAAAAATTAAGGCGCGATCGCGCTCTGCAGTTAACTCTTCCAACATTTCCACTAACCGCAATAATTTGCCGGAACGTTCCGGGGAAACCAAGGCATTTTCCTTCTGCAATAAAGCCGGATGATTGCATAACTGTTTGAGCTTCATTAACAGGGTAAGAATTTTGCCATGCCGTTGAATCCCTTCGGCTTGTTCAATGTCGCTGAGGGCTTGATCCACGATTTCTTGATACAGTTTTGCCTGTTCACTAGACAACCCGCAATACACATTCATTTCCTGTTTTTGCGGTAAATCTTGGATAATTTCCTTATCCGTTTTCACCCGTCGCAAAATGAACGGTTGCACTAAGGAACGCAGGGTTTGTAAAGAATCGCTATCGCTGTATTTTTCAATGGGCGTGGCGAAGCGGCGTTGGAAAAATTGGCGCGATCCTAAATACCCCGGATTTAAAAAATCAAGAATGGACCATAATTCTGACAGGCGATTTTCTAAGGGCGTTCCTGTCAGGGCAATGCGGAAATTCGCTTCTAAACTGCGCACGGCTTTTGACTGTTTGGCTTGGGGATTTTTGATATTTTGCGCTTCATCGATAATTACCCCTTCCCATTCCACATTGCGGAGGGTGGAAGCATCCCGTTGCGCCAAAACATAGCTGGTAATGACTAAATCATATTGTTGCGCTTGTTTGGCAAAGGGTTTGCCTTTTTTGCGCTTTTCCCCATGATGAACCAAGGTGGAACAATTCGTGGCAAAACGTTGCACTTCCCGTTCCCAATTTCCTAAGACAGAAGTGGGACAAATTAATAAAGTAGGTCCCGATAATTCCTGATTTTCTTTAAGATGCAACAAGAAGGCAATGGTCTCAATGGTTTTTCCTAAGCCCATGTCATCGGCTAAACAACCGCCTAAGCCCCACTGTTGCAAGAAAGCCAGCCAACCTGCCCCTCTGGCTTGATACGGGCGCAACTCTCCCTGAAATCCTTGCGGCGTTTCAATAGGCTTGAGCGATTGATTATCTTTTAAGTTAGTAATCAACTGCTGCAGCGCCCCACTGGCTTCAAAATTGACAATGGGCAATTTCCCCATGGTCTGAGTTTCGCCGCTACTGAGACGAACGGCATCTTCCACAGAAAAATTCATGTCCTCATCGCTGGCACTGAGGAGGTTTTGTGCCGCTTTGACATCGCTGGGTTGCAGTGCCAACCACTTGCCGTTCACTTCCACTAAAGGAGACTGTTGTTCCAATAGCTGTTCAAACTCTTTTCGAGACAGGGTTTCATCATCAACGGCCAATTCCCATTTATAATTCAGTAAACTTTGCAACCCCAGTTTTTGTCCTTTTTTCGGGGCTTGCGCTTTTACTTTCACCCCTAAGCGTCTTTCTCCTTCCCCAGGGGCTAAACCAGGGGGTAAAATAATGCCAAATCCATTTTCCGATAAGCGCCAAGCACTGGCGCGAATGAACTCATAACTTTGAATGGGATCCAAGGAACAGCCGGTGGGAGTGGGTTGTTGCAAACTGTCATGAATCGTGGGATATAAGCGCAACGCTAATCCCAAACCTTGCAATAAGGTTTCTTGGGGTTTACTCACCCGTCGTCCTTGATAGGTTAATGCTTCCGCAGATGCTTGCCAAATTGTCGCCGCATCAATAAAACAATCTTGGTGATCTCGGGCTTGCAAGCCATATTCCAATTGCCAATTCTCGTCTTGTTCAGAAGGGGGAAGAAGCCGGAAACAGGGGCGAAAAGTATTTTGTCCCAGAGAATCTAATAAATGCTCGCCTAGATAATTTTGAACCGGTGCTGTCCAGAGTTGAAGCGCTTTTTCCAGCCGACGCAAGTTCATGCCCTCTGCCGTAAAACTCGCTTCCTCACTGGAGAGGGCTGTAAACCAACGTTTAATGACAGGCGTGGTAACAGGGGGAAACTTTTGGCTGGCATAGCCACGAATTTGGGCATCCATAACCTGACTGAGAAAGTGAATGATCAGGGTTTGGGGTTCGGTATTCAAGTCATGGGCGCGACAGCTATGAGGCATCTGTTGCGCAAAGGTTTGTAAACGGCTTTGGTCAGCCGGGGCATCAAAGAGGGGTTGCCAAACCGTGGTTGCTTTTCCAGCTTCATTCGATTGGAGTTCCGGTAAAAATTTTGACCGAGCCAATAACTGACAACTCCAACGATAAAGGTGTGACCAGAAGCGTAAACTTCCACTTTCAATTTGATTGAAAGGCAAATTTTGCAAAAATTTGAGAGTCAGTTCGGCATTGAGAGAATATCCCCAAACGTACCAACTCTGAAGAAAGACTGTTTCCGGATTTTCCGGAGATTGCTGAGAAAGCAGCGGCAGAAAGCGATTTTTGCCGGTTTCTTGTGTCGGAAGTGTCAGCAACTGTTTTGTCGCGTTGCCAAGTTCATCACGGGAAATTTGCTGTTGGGCTAAGGCATTGGCGAGTTCAGCTTCACTGAGGGTTAAGGGATGGTTGCAGGGCGTTTTTTTTAGCGTAACGCCTTGACTGGTACGCCAGGTTTCTCCCCAGATAAAGAATGCTTGCTTTTGTCCCCCGGACAGCCAAATTCCGTGTAACTTTGTCATTATTGATACGTTATTGATGGTTTGTCATTACAACAGCAAAAATGCCAAGGGCATAACCGCTAGCGAGTTTCCCCCCGACATTGGTGAGACTTATATTTTCTACCTTACCGTTTTATTTAACCTTCGGTGAAACGGTTGAAAAAGACCAATCAGAAATAAATGATGAATGATGAATTATGAACGATGAATTATTAATTGTCAATCGTCAATTGTCAATTATCAATTCTTTAGTGCTAGCATTGCCACAGAGAAAGGAAAGAAGAATAGTTACTTAAGGAAAGAAGACAATAATGATGGAATTTGAACAGTCAATATCCTTTGATGGCAGGGATATTCGGCTCAAGGTGGGACATTTTGCTCCACAAGCAGGTGGTTCCGTCTTGATTGAATGCGGCGATACGTCAGTTTTGGTAACCGCCACTCGCAGCGAAGCCCGAGAAGGCATTGATTTCTTACCCTTACTCGTGGATTACGAAGAACGACTCTATGCTGCCGGTCGCATTCCCGGCGGTTTTTTACGGCGAGAAGGCCGTCCTCCCGAGAAGGTAACCTTAACCAGTCGGTTAATTGACCGTCCGTTACGCCCGCTGATTCCCCAATGGATCCGCGATGATATCCAGGTGGTTGCGACAACCTTATCCATGGACGAATTAGTGCCGCCGGATGTGTTGGCTGTAACAGGGGCTTCCATTGCTGTCATCTGCGCTCAGATTCCGTTTTATGGTCCCATGGCGGCTGTTCGTGTAGGCCTAGTTGGAGATGATTTTATCATTAATCCCACCTATGACGAAATTGAAAACGGCGATTTAGATTTAGTGGTCGCTGGTTCTCCGGAAGGAGTCGTCATGGTGGAAGCAGGCGCTAATCAACTGCCGGAACAGGATGTGATAGAAGCCATTGAATTTGGTTACGAGGCAGTTCGCGATTTAATTGAGGCTCAAAACCAACTCATGAAAGAGCAGGGAATTTCTTTGGCAACCGAAGAACCTCCCGAAACAGATCCCAAACTGGAAGAATTTGTCAAATCGAAAGCCACTGAACCGATTAAACAAGTCCTGCAGCGGTTTGATTTAGATAAAAATGGGCGCGATGAGTTGCTAGAGGAAATCAAAACCAATGAAATTGAAAACGCGATCGCGGAACTGCCGGAAGATGATCCTCTGCAAGTAACCGTCAATGAAGATCCCAAAGCCATTGGCAATGTCTTTAAGGATGTCACTCGCAGCCTCATGCGCAACCAAATTATTGAAGATGGGGTTCGCGTCGATGGCCGGAAACTGGATGAAGTCCGCCCTGTCAGTTGCGATGTCGGCGTCCTTCCCAAACGGGTTCACGGCAGTGCCCTCTTTCGCCGCGGCTTAACCCAAATTATGTCCCTTGCTACGTTGGGAACTCCCGGAGATGCGCAAGATTTAGCGGATGAACTGCATCCCAATGAAGAAAAACGCTACTTGCACCACTATAATTTCCCCCCCTACTCTGTGGGAGAAACCAAACCCCTGCGTTCTCCTGGACGGCGGGAAATTGGTCACGGCGCTTTAGCAGAACGGGCAATTACGCCGGTTCTTCCTTCTAAAGACGATTTCCCCTATGTGTTGCGAGTGGTATCAGAAGTCTTGTCTTCCAATGGTTCCACTTCCATGGGATCAGTGTGCGGTTCCACCTTATCCTTGATGGATGCTGGCGTTCCCATTAGCAAACCTGTCAGCGGCGCTGCGATGGGCTTAATTAAAGAAGGCGACGAAGTGCGAGTCTTAACTGACATCCAAGGAATTGAAGACTTCCTGGGAGACATGGACTTTAAGGTCGCCGGAACCGATAGCGGGATTACTGCCCTGCAAATGGACATGAAAATTACTGGGTTAAGCCTCGATGTGGTGCGTCAAGCCATTGAACAGGCTAAACCTGCCCGTTTGCATATCCTGGAAAAAATGATGGCGGTCATTGATAAGCCCAAATCAGAGTTATCGCCGTTTGCCCCTCACTTGATCAACTACAAAATTGATCCTGATTTAATTGGGTTAGTAATTGGTCCCGGGGGTAAGACCGTTAAAAACATTACGGAACAAACGGGGGCAAAAGTGGATATTGATGACGACGGTGCCATGACTATTTCGGCATCTGATCGTGACAGTGCGATTGAGGCCCTTAATCAAATCAAAAGTCTGACCCGTAAAATCAGCGAAGGGGATGTCTGTGTGGGTCGCGTTACCCGGATTATTCCCATCGGTGCCTTTGTGGAATTAATGCCCGGCAAAGAAGGAATGATCCACATTTCTCAATTGGCCGAATATCGCGTTGGGAAAGTCGAAGATGAAGTCGCCGTGGGCGATGAAGTCGTCGTTAAGGTTCGGGAAATTGATAATAAAGGGCGTTTAAATCTGACTCGCCTGAATATCCATCCTGACGAAGCTGCCGCTGCGCGGGCTACCGCTGCTGAGCGTGAATAAGGAATCGCGTTTTAGAGGTTGTTTGGTGAGCTAGTTGTTATTGCTTCGCACCAACCGCCTCTGTTAGCGGTTGGCTTTCGTTGCGGCGACTTTCGCTGCGGGAAACTTGGGACGGTTGGGGGGGAACGGAGTTTTCTTTTTTCAACACGGATTGTGCTAGTTTTCCCCAATCTAAAGTAATTAACCGGGGAAGCAAAATGCAAATCGTTGCGTTAAAAGCTGTCATCAGTGCAAACTCTAACCAAGACATCAGGATTCTCCTTCTAACGAATGATTCCTATTCAGTATGGCGAACAATCTTAGGGATTGTGTTAAATGAATAATTGAATTTCGTTTTGGTTTCCATAAGAAATTGTGAAGTTGACCTTGCTCATTGCTAAATCACAATTGATACTCAATCATTGATCATTAACTGAGTTTCCTGATGCGATTCCCCTACTTTTCCTTTTCATCTATGGTTACCGTTGCTTTGAAAGATGTTATTGCTTAGTGCTCGCCAAGTTCGATATTGTCAAGTTGCTCGTCAAGGACAAACGGGAAAAGTAGAAGTGATCCCTGGTATTGCTTACCAAGGAAAAATTTTTATTCGGGGTGAAATTTTTCCCATTCGTGAAAAAGAGCGCGCGATCGCGTACAGTCGTCAACAATTTAGCTATTATCAAGAACAAGTTTATATTCTTTTAGTGGAAGACAACGATCGGTTGACGCTTTGGTATGAAAATTCGGAAGTGACTCCCTTACCTGCTAATCAGCATCAATCCTTCTCAGATTTTATTTCTACCATTGACCTCAAGCAACTTGTGTTCCAAATGCGGGGAGAACAAGGCATTACGATGAAAACCAGACGCAGAGGCTTGAGAACCTTTCGTCAATGTTTCTCCGCACGAGAGGCAGTCCACTGGCTGCAAAAACATCTTCAAATTAGTCATCAAGATGCCATTCGGTTAGGGCAACGTTTACTCAAGGAAAACTGGATTTACCCCCTCACAAGCAATACTAACACGTTCCAAAATGGGGATGTTCTCTACCGTTTTCGTTTCGATTAATTTTAAAGAGCGCGATCGCGACTGCTATAATCATCAATCATTTTTCAATTCAGATCAGCAGTTGCACACAACCGCCCCGCCCAACGAGTGCTATTGCGTCACTCGTTCCATTCACTAAGGAATCACCAATAAAACTGATTCTAATGTGATCTTTTATTGTGATAATTAATTATTGAGAACATGAATAATCAGGAAGTTCAAGTTTAGTTAACTTGCTGGTCTTAAAATTGAATTTTTTTTATAATTAACAACTAAGTGAGTTAGTTTAATTTGGTATCTAATCAAAAATTGTCTAAGCAACATCCCTAATTGTTCCGAAAACTTTGAGCTAGAATATGGAAATTATACCTAATCTTACCCAAGTAACCCATTTAGCTCAGACTCCTCTAATAAACAAATAAGCCGTCAAATCTGTGTCAGTTTAATTAGCAGGTTACGAGAGATTACAGTTTCAAAACTTCGTCAAAAAAAGCGTTAGAAAACCGATCAAACTCTTTATTTTTCTAGCCCAGATTAGATAATCGTATTTTGATCTTGGTTTGATCAGCTAATAGCAATCTTTGAAATCTAGGTTTAATCAAAGTGCCTTCTACACTTGACATTCTGTTATTTGGTGAATTTTGTCTCGCTTACGATGGCCAACCCATTGCCAGAATTAATCGCGAACGCTTGCAATCATTACTGGCTTACTTGGTCTTACATCGGCATCTTCCTCAATCTCGTCAAAAGCTAGCGGTAAAACTTTGGATGGATGTGGCTGAGCCCCAAGCACGGGCAAATTTACGGCGGCGATTGCACGAGTTGCGCCGTTTGTTGCCTAATGCCGAGCAGTTTTTGTCAATTAATCCAACAACCATCCAGTGGAATCCGCACTCCCCCTTTACCTTAGATGTTGCGGAATTTGAGGAAGCTATTGCCCAAGCCAAACTTGCCAAACAAGCGGGGAATTTGGAAAATCTCCGTCAACACTGGGAAAACGCGATCGCGCTTTATACCGGCGAACTGCTGCCCCATTGCGATGATGAGTGGATTGTTCCCACAAGAAACAATTTAGGAAGTTCAGCGGGACGCAATTGACCAAAGGTTTTCCGAAAGTTTTGA
>JBDGQV010000222.1:0-2291 GCA_042218725.1 Halothece sp.
GTTCCGATCGCGCTCCCGTTTTTCCACTCCTGCCAGTAAGGATGCCGGTAGCCGGTTGTTATTCAGGATAGATTGGGCAAATCCGCCAGGATAACGTTTACCAGAGGCTTTAGCAAATTCGGTCAGGGCGTGCTTAAATTCGTTCATTTCTGAGACTGATTCGAATGGAGCACTGCCAATCAGATCCTTAACTTCCCGTGGTCGTTCCCAATCAGCAACGTTTTTCTGAGGCTTGCTTGAGGAACCGGAGTTGATTTTTTCTTCAACTTGGGCGGAACATTTTGTTTGATCCGATCCGTTGGTCTCCCTTGTTTTGCTTGTCTCCCTGTCTCCTTGTCCCCTTGTCTCGTTTGTCTCTTTTTCTTCGCCCGCGCGGTGCGTGCCTTTAGTGGTAGAACCTTTAGCGGTAGAACCTTCAATGGGGCGGTATTTCACCGGGGGGTGTGTTGCCCCTGACGGGTGCGGAAAGGGGATGACATTGGAGAGTTCCTCCCGGGTCCGGAGGGTATAGCTGTTGCTGATGTCCCGTCCGTCATATCCCTGGTGTTTATGTTTCTCGATTAAACCGGATTCTTCCAGTTCTTTGATCGCCGCGATCGCTTTTCGCTTTAATGTCTCTTTGCTGGCACAGGGGAAACTGGCGCGAAAGCAATGTTCCCCGATTTTGCTGTAACTGCCTACGGAGTCGTGGGTTCCATCTCCCCAACGGCGAGCCAGATGGGAGTAAACGCGAAATGCTTCTAAACTCAAGCCCAAATCGTCGATGAGGGAATGAACAAAGATCGGAGGCCGATCATGACCCTTTTCCCTTGCTGGGATGTCAAGTGCTGGGTGTCCCATGTTATTTTTTATTTGTAGTTTTTTTCGTGTGTAGCTCCCCCATGGGATTATTTTCATCAGACTGAGTGTCAGTTTCTAGTTGGTTTAACTTTTGCGCGATCGCGCTTTCGACTAATTCACTCAAAGAGAGTCGATGATAGGCAGCGTAAATTCTTAATCCAGTATCCAGAGATTCAGCAATGTACACAGTGAGTCGGGCTGTGGGCATTTTGGGTTTAGTAATAGGCTCCTCCTTGTCCTGTTAAGAAGGATGGTATAACTGTTAAGTTACTCTAACAGTTTAGTGTCTGTTAGGTGTATCTGTCCACCCCAACAAGTAAACTTAACAATCAGTAAGCTATATTGATAGGTGGATATGTCAATGAGTTCACCATCAATAACAGTAATGACACCAACCATAGAAGCGAAAGAGCGATTATCTTCGTTACTTCGAGAGATTAGAGCTCAGCAGGAATGGAGTCAAAGAGAGCTGGGCCGCCAATTAAAGGTCAGTCAAAATGCCATACGGGATTGGGAACGTTCTCAAACCTTCCCAAGATATGAAAACTTGTGCGAAATTGCTAGATTGGGCGGATTTCCATCGGTTAATGAATTATATGATTATCTTTATGACAACAAACAATTGAAACCGCGCAGCATTGATTTGATATTTAATGATCTTTCTTGTCTTAATCCAGAAGAGTTGACCAAAGTGGTGAATTATGCAGTTAATCGATTAGCAATGGCAGCGGAAAAGTGATAAGGTTGAACATTGCTCAGTATGGTAAGAAACCTCAGGTGCGGTGAGGGAATTTTTTTGGTATGCACTGAAAACGTGCTCGCTGCAAAGTAGAAGAATCAGTTACTGGAAAATGATTCCGTTAGAAGGATACAGGGAACGTTTACAGGATAAGCGCTAAATTAGAGCGTCATTTCAAAAATTGAAAGGAAACAAAAAATTGCTTATTCCCATATATGGAATCACTATTAAGTTTGAGATAACTTAAGGATAAATAAACGGTGGTGTCAGCCCGACTGGGATTGAGCATTATTAAGGCAACCCTGGAAGCTTTGGGATTCCACACCCGCCATAGGGAGTAACGGTAGTAGCCAGTGGGGTCGATGACGGCACCTTGATTCATCATGGTTTCTCTTGGCAATTGATATGATTCATCATGCCATGGTTCTGCTAGATCGTGCTCTCAAAGAGTTAAGGAAGTAATCGAGGAATTTTAGAGTAAGAAACGAGGCGGTCGAATATTTCGACTATCAATTGAGTTGTATTGCTGAGCTTAAATGTGATTGATATCTTGAGTTGATCCTTTATATAATCTCTGCAAGCGCCATCGCGCTCCTTGAATTTCAGTTGGTTTCGGGATAGTTCACAGCATTGATGTACTACTTATTAACATTAATCGGATTAGTGGTGGGAGCCAAAATTGGCATTAAATTTGCCGATATTGATCAACGCT
>JBDGQV010000223.1:0-4750 GCA_042218725.1 Halothece sp.
GTCTCCGTGCTTGGATGGCACCGGATGACCAACCCCATCAGAAGTTTGAATTCCCAGAGGAGGTATTGCCCCGTGGTAACGCTCTCTAATACATTCGTCGGAAGCGGTCGTGATCAAGAATCTACCGGTTACGCCTGGTGGGCTGGAAACGCCCGTTTAATCAACCTTTCCGGAAAGTTACTTGGCGCTCACGTTGCCCACGCAGGTCTCATCGTCTTTTGGGCAGGCGCAATGACCTTATTTGAAGTTGGTCACTTCGTTCCCGAAAAGCCCATGTATGAACAGGGCTTAATCCTTCTCCCTCACCTGGCAACCCTCGGTTGGGGCGTTGGCCCTGGCGGAGAAGTGATTGATACCTTCCCCTACTTCGTCGTTGGGGTACTCCACTTAATTTCTTCTGCCGTTCTCGGTTTAGGTGGCATCTATCACGCTCTTCGCGGTCCAGAAACCTTAGAAGAATACTCCGCTTTCTTTGGTTATGACTGGAAAGATAAGAACAAGATGACCACCATCTTAGGCTTCCACCTGATTGTCTTAGGCATTGGTGCCTTCTTGTTAGTGTTCAAAGCCGTCTTCTTTGGCGGTGTTTATGACCCCTGGGCACCTGGTGGCGGCGATGTTCGCATCATCAATAATCCCACTCTTAATCCAGCAACGATTTTCGGCTACCTAATCGGCTCGCCATTTGGCGGCGATGGCTGGATTGTCGGTGTTGACAACATGGAAGATATCATCGGCGGCCACATCTGGGTTGGTCTCATTTGCATTGCTGGCGGTGTCTGGCATATTCTGACCAAACCCTTTGGTTGGGCACGTCGGGCCTTTGTTTGGTCTGGCGAAGCCTACCTTTCCTACAGTCTCGGTGCCCTTTCCCTAATGGGCTTTGTGGCTTCGATGATGGTTTGGTTCAACAACACCGCTTATCCCAGTGAATTCTACGGCCCCACCAACGCTGAAGCTTCCCAAGCACAAGCATTCTTATTCTTGGCTCGTGACCAACGCTTAGGGGCAAACATTGCTACCTCGCAAGGTCCCACGGGTCTTGGCAAATACTTAATGCGCTCTCCCACCGGTGAAATTATCCTCGGTGGTGAAACCATGCGCTTCTGGGACTTCCGCGGTCCTTGGTTAGAGCCATTGCGCGGACCCAATGGTCTTGATGTAGACAAAATTAGAAATGATATTCAGCCTTGGCAACTTCGTCGGGCAGCTGAATACATGACCCACGCACCGAACGGTTCCATTAACTCCGTTGGCGGCATTATTACTGAGCCTAATTCCTTTAACTACGTTAACCTCCGTCAATGGTTAGCTGGTTCTCACTTTGTCTTAGCCTTCTTCTTCTTAGTCGGTCACTTGTGGCACGCAGGCCGTGCTCGCGCTGCAGCTGCCGGCTTTGAAAAAGGTCTGGACCGTGAAAGTGAACCTGTCTTGTCCATGCCTGAGTTAGATTAACCTCAGCTTGGTTGGTTAACGACTTCTAACTAAATAGAAAGCCCCCACAAAAAAAGTGGGGGTTTTTTATGGGCTTTACTCGCTGTCATCCCTAAAGTGATTGATTTTTGTCAATAAAATGGGAATATGTTAATTTAACGATTGTTTATGCTGCTCAGCTTCAGTTTGAGGGCCTATGCTCTTCGCTCCTGCTCATTTCACTTACTGGATCTTTTTAATTATTGGAATTGCCTTATTTTTATTAGTCATTTTTTCTGGGGGCGGCGAAGAAGATGCTGAGGGAGAATTGGGTGACTTGCCAGTTTTCAGCTTTTTTGGTTTTGGTCAGGCACCATTATTTTTGCTATTAGCAACGGATTTTAGTCTTTGGGGACTCAGCGGTTGGCTATTAAATACCGCTGTCGGTCAATTAACGGGTAGTCTTCCTGAAAACTTTTGGGGATGGAGCGGTATGGTTTTCCTCATTTCTCTAGCATTTAGCCTGTTTGTCGGTAGCTTTATTGCTCGCAGTCTAGGAAAAATCTTTGCGCCGTTTGGGGAAGACGCTAGCAGTGAACGCTTGTTGGGTTGTATCGGGGTTGTATTTTCCCGAAATCTTCCCTCGGCAGCGGATCGCAAAATTGGACAAATTAACGTTCGCGATCCGGCAGGAAATTTGCTCAAAGTGAACGCCTGCATTCCGGAATGGGCAGAATCCACTCCTAATCGGGGTCAGGAAGTGTTAGTAATTGACCAACAAGAAAGTACCTATTTTGTTGTTGTCAAAGATAGCCTTGATCATCAGCGATGGCTAGCAAACTCTGAAGATCTCGGAAACAGCACCTAAGGAGACTAGTTTTATGCGATATTGGTTGACATTTCTACAAACTTTGCCTCAGCTTAGCGAGGAAGGCATTGATGTTGCGCGATCGCCCGAAGGGCGCTGGCAGAGCCAATCGCGCTCAGAAGATGCAAACCAAAACCTGAACCATCAGCGACAGGATGAAACTCAGGAAGTGGCAGAATTGCCATCATCGGCGCAACCGACACTCGCTCAATCAGGGTTCTCAATTGGCAGCGGATTAATTGTTCCTGCCAGTATTGTGGTGGGAATCGTTATTTTATTAATTCTTACTCTTTTAGCCTATAAATCCATTTATCGCATTACTCCGAGCAACGCAGCCTTTGTCAGAACGGGCGGCTTATTTACTAAGAAAAAAGAAGTTATTCTCAATGGCGGCTGTTTAATCTTACCCGGATTTCACGAGCTAACCCGAGTTCCCCTTGTAGAGAATTTTATTAACGTAGAACGCACTGACGAGTTAGCTGTCCGTACTAAAGACTATTTGCGGGCTAATATACGAGCGACCTTCTATGTTTGTATTCAAGAAAATGAAGAAGACGTGCGGCAAGCTGCCAATCGCATGGCGGAGGAAAATCCTGTTGGCGGCAATCACGTCACGGAAGACAAAATTCAGCAAGCCTTAGAAACACGAGCTGACGATGCTATACGTGCGGCGGCCAAGCAAAAAACCCTAGCAGAAATTGATTCTGATAAATTAGGCTTTGCTGAAGAAGTGCAAAACTTGGTTGCTCCTGATTTAAAGCAAATTGGCATTACCCTCAACAACATTGCTATTGCTGAAATTGAAGAAAGCGGTACCTATAATGAAAGCAACTATTTCGATTCCTTAGGACTGCGTACCCGCACCGAAACCATTCAACAATCCATTCGCGAAAAACAAGATGTGGAAATGACCACGCGAGTGCAGATGGAAAAGCGGGAAAAAGATGCCGAAAAAGAAAGCCTCGCCATTGCCAAAGAACAAGAAGAAGCCAAAATGAACCAACAACTGGAAGTTGAGTCCATGAAAGCTCAGCGAGAACGAGAAATGCAAGAGGCTAAAGATAAGGAAGCTACCCAAACCGAACGTAACCAGATCCTGCAAGAAAAAGCCGTAGAAGAGGAAAAAATTCAACGGCGACAAAGTGAACAGGAACGTCAAAACGAAGCCGATATCGCGATCGCGGAAAGCAATAAACAACTGCAAGTTTCTCAATCCCAGCAAAAACAAGAATCGGAAACGGCACAAATTCAACAACAACAGGCGGTTGATGCCGCTCGCTTGCGGGCAAAAGTAGAAGTCGCAGAGGCAGAACAAGAATCGAAAACTGCTCAAGAAGAATCCTCAATTGCAATTGCTAGGAAGGAACAAGAACGGCTAGAAGCAGAAGCAGAACGGGCAAAATCTGAAGGTAGTGTCGAAACCGCAAAACAAGTGGAAGAAGCGGAACGAAAACAACGCCTGGCTTCAATCGAAGCCCAACAAGAAGCGGAACAAAAACGCATTTCCGAGCAAAATGTGGTGGAACTGGAAGCCTTCCGGCGTCGCCGTCAAGCGGAATCGTCTAAGGAAGCTGCTGAGTTGGAGGCAGAGTCCACTCGCACCCTTGCCCAAGCCAATCGGGATAAAGCCCTAGCAGAAGCGGAAGGGAAACGGGCGTTAATTGAAGCCGAAAATGCCGAAGGCGATGCCAATCGGACAGAACGTTTAATTAGCAACATTTGGCCAGACCTAGCGCCGCAACTGCCAGGAATTATGCAAGCTCTAGCCCCGCAACCGGGAGTTTTGGGAGATACTCGGATCTATGCTTTTCCTGGCGCCAATGGTGACGGCAATGGCAATAATATGGGAGAGATTAATAAATTATTGCTATCGACTAGTGGCTTTTCTCTCCTAAATAGTTTCTTAGAAGAGGGAAAAATTGACTCCATTGCCGAACAAATTAAGCAACTTTTGCGCCAACAAGGCTTAATGCAAAATGAAACAAGCGGTGAGTCAAGTTCGGATTATCAAGCAAGGACTGCGACGCTTTCGGAAAATCAAAGCAACTCAGAAACACCCTCGGCAACGCCTACTAGCTCATCATCTGTCAGTTCTACAAGCCAACCATCTGATCAAACATCCGATACTCCATCCCGAAATCCAGATTCCTTAGAGTCAGATACAAGCAATTCTTCTCCAGGGATTGAACCAGATGAAACTCAATCAAATCGTTAACAAATGAATTCCAATGGAAACAACTCCCGTCAATTCAAAAGTAAAGACGGGAGCTTTTTCCGGCAAACAAGCAATTTAAGGGGTAAATTCACGATTGTAAACTTGCTCTCCATAACGAGTCCATTCTTGTTGGTTCCATAAATGACTTTTCATGGTTGCTGATTGAATTTGACTTATAAAAGGGCGACGCTCTTTTTCATATTCTTGGAATGCTTGAGTGATTTTTTCTTGTTGCTCTAAATCATGACTTTTAA
>JBDGQV010000224.1:0-23841 GCA_042218725.1 Halothece sp.
ACAACTAATCCTTCGGATTTAGTTGGGGCATCCTGCCAAGTTTTTTTTGGTGAAAAAATTATGTCAATCTGTTAAGATTTATAAAACTATTGTTGACCAAGGTTGACAAAAAGACACTTTTGTAGGTTGACCCTGACTTCATATGCCAATTAATTCAACTCAGCCAGGGAACCCTAATTACTCTCCCTCTGGCAGATCAATTCTAAAAAAATTGCTTTACAAGGTCATTTTGAGAAATGCTGTCTGGTTACTTGGTATTTTGCCGTGGTTATTCGGTCTAGTTGATCTGGGATACACGCTCTTTGCCCAAGGCATGACAACGCCGACGCAAATTACTCAGTTTGTCACAGTAATCATTCTATTTGTAGGCTGGTTGTATCTGAAGCCGGATAGTAGTGCGCAAAGTGACCAAGGTGTTGCGTTTCAAGGTCAAAATCCTTCTCCTTCTATCTATCAGCCGAACTATCTCAGCAGAGTTGATGCTCGTATGATAGAGTTGCAAAGCTATCACTTAATCGGGCGAGAATATGTATTGCCGTTTCCTTATTTATGCCAAATTTATCACTTATTAAATCTACAACACCTAGAAACCATTCATAGTTTTAGTCTCAGCAATCTCAAAGTTTTAGGGGTAGACGAGTTTCAACCGACGGCAACCGGCGGCACATTGCGATTTCAGACAATGTTGGATTCTCCTTTCAATATTTTGCGCCTTTGGCGACAAGAGACAGTTGAAGTTGAGTTAACGCTGCATACTCCTTTCACTGTGGAACTGAAAGTACCAGTACGGGATCAAAAAACTATCAATGTCATCTTTAATGTCTTACCGCTAGGCGAAGAAGAACATCGACTTTATGTTGATATTTACAGTAACTTATCTTGGCCGAAACCTCTATTGCGTTTTCTCTTAGAGTTTGCAACAAGTTTAACGTTACTGGAAGATTTGCCCTATCTAAATGTGCTAACCTCGCGTCAAAAAGGAAGTCTGTTGCGTTCTAAACGATGGGCTAATTCAAACCAACAAGTGCATAATTCCATGCAACTCTATCATCGCTATGTTACGCTTTATAGCTCAACTGTCAATTTAGATCAAAACCAGCAATCTATTGCTGAGACTCAATCATAGCAAAATAGAGAAGATTCATTTTCTTGATTCTTTCCCAAGCAAGAAACAAATATGGTTTGCCAAGGATTAACCAGTTGCATCAAACTAAAATTCAAAATGACATGAAAATATATGCAAGGGAATCATGGCAAATCAAAAAATAACCGGAAGTCTTTATTTAGTGGGAACGCCGATTGGGAATTTAGAAGATATTACATTCCGTGCCATTAACACTTTAAAGACTGTTGATTTAATTGCTGCTGAGGATACGCGCCATACTGGTAAATTATTGCAACACTACGAAATTGCGACTCCTCAAATTAGTTATCACGAACATAACCGCAAACAGCGGGAACCCGAAATTATTCAACGATTGCAACAAGGGGAAAATATTGCCTTAGTTACCGATGCTGGGATGCCTGGAATTTCTGATCCAGGGTATGATTTAGTAAGAGCCTGTGTCGAAGCCAATATTGCTGCGATCGCGATTCCTGGGGTGACTGCTGCGATTACGGCACTAGCGGTTTCCGGATTGCCAAGCGATCGGTTTGTTTTTGAAGGATTTCTTCCGACAAAAGGCAAAGCTCGACAAGATCGTTTAAAGGAAATTGGACAAGAAACACGAACCCTTATTTTATACGAATCGCCCCATAAATTAAGACAAACTTTACAAGATTTAGCGCAAGTTTGCGGTCAAGATCGTTCCATCATGTTAGGAAGAGAATTAACCAAATTATATGAAAAATGTTATTATTTAAAAATAGAAGAAGCAATTGCTTTTTATGAAAAAACAATTCCCAAGGGAGAATATACCCTAGTGATTGCTGGAAAAGAAGAAGCAGAAACGTTAAGTCTTTCTTCAGAACAAGTCAAACAAGAATTACAACAATTGTTAGCCCAAGGCGTCACGCGATCGCAGGCCAGCCGTCAGTTAGCAAAAGTCACTTCGTTATCTCGTCAAGAGATTTATCAATTATCAATCGAGTTAGAGTAAAAAGAATCAAATGTCATCAGAACAAGCCTATTGGTTAGCTTGGTCGCAAATTTCTGGTGTAGGTGCTGTAACGCTGCAACGGTTGCAAAAACAGTTTCCAAGTTTAGAAAAAGCCTGGTATGCCAGTCAAAAAGAATTACAACAAATTGCGGGATTAGGCAATAAAAATATTCAGCAAATTCTGGAACAGCGATCGCGCCTTTCTCCAGAAACTCTTTTTAACGAACATCTTCGGAAAAATCCACAATTTTGGACACCAGCCGATGCCAATTATCCCCGTTTACTGTTAGAAACCCCAAGCCCGCCGCCTGTTCTTTATTATCAAGGAAAAATTGACCCACAAGAAATGCAGGGTACCCAACCTTTAATTAGTATTGTGGGAACGCGATCGCCCAGTGACTATGGGAAACGTTGGACTCAAAAAATCAGTGCTGCCCTTGCCAAACATGGTTATACTATCATCTCCGGTTTAGCGGCGGGAATTGATGCCCATGCCCATCGCAGTTGCCTGGAAGCAGGGGGACGCACCCTTGGGATTTTAGGAACCGGCTTAGATACAGTTTACCCCCCACAAAATCGCCAACTCTATCAAGACATTCAACAGCAAGGGGCGATTTTAACCGAATATCCCGTGGGAACCAAGCCCGATCGCGGCAATTTTCCGGCAAGAAATCGCATTATTGCGGGGTTATCTCGGGCAGTCATTGTCACAGAAGCCCCAGAAAAATCCGGTGCCTTAATTACAGCCAGATATGCCAACGAGTTTGGGCGAGATGTCTATATTTTACCGGGTTCTTTAGACAATAAAAACGCGATCGGCTGTTTAGGGTTATTAAATCAAGGGGCCAATGTTATTTTAAGCGAGACTCATTTGCTGGAAATGTTGGGAACCATGCCTCAACTGGATTTAGTCGAAGAAACTGCTTCTCCTTTACCAGACATTGAACCAAATCTAAAGGAAATCTTAAGCGCGATCGCGCCCGAACCCACCGCCTTTGATGTCATTGCTCAAAAGGTAGAACAAGATGCCAATTCTATATCTGCCGGGTTGCTGCAATTAGAATTGCTGGGATTGATCTCTCAAGCGCCAGGAATGCGTTATCAGCGTTTTCGCTAAAACATTGTGCTGTTAGTATAGGGGAGAAAATTCAAACTAATGTCTTGATATTAGTTTCAACTGGTAACCTCGAATACGAACAAAAAATCGGAGAAATGTCAGTGTTAAAATTCCTATGCGCCAGTAGTGCAGGCCTTCTAATTTTCTTGAGTCTATCTACTCCTGCCTTGGCTGAATCTTCAGCATTAGTTGCTCAAGCACAAGTTCAACCTTCTCAAGAAAGCCAAGAAGAAGCTTCCCAAATCGAAGTTAGCGATCAAGAATTAGAAAAATTTGCCACTGTGATCCAAGACTTGCGATCCATTCGCATGGAATCTCGAAATGAAATGAGTCAAGCGCTTGAGGAAATCGGATTAAGTCCAGAAGTATTCCGAGAAATTTTACAAGCCAAGCAAGATCCTGAAGCCGAATCTGATGCCTCAGAAGAAGAACTCCAGAAGTTTGATAGTGCCACGCAAGAACTGTCTCAAATTCAGCGGGAAACACAATCAGATATGAAAGAAGCGGTAGAATCTCAAGGATTAGAGGTTGCTCGCTTCCAACAAATTTTATCAGCGGTTCGAGAACAACCTGATCTCCAAAAACAAGTCCAACAAATCATTGACAATTCAAAACAATAGTCATTCTACTTAGAGGGAGACTCCTTAAGGATTCCTGGTCATTAAGTGACAATTTGTCTCCCTCTTATGGATCCCGACTTTGGCATTGGGAACAAAAGTGAGAAGAGCGTCCATTAATTTTCTGTCGTTGAATGAGCGTTTCGCAACAATGACAAGGTTTTCCTTCTCGACCGTACACCCAAGCTTGTCCCATATAATTGCCATTAACCCCTAATAGATTGAGAAAGCTGTTAAAGGTCGTACCTCCCTCCTGAATTCCTGTTTTTAATACAGCAACAATAGCCTGGTGTAACTGTTCAATTTCCTCATGACTTAAACTGGCTGCTTCCCGAAACGGAGAGATTTTTCCTAAAAATAGCGCTTCATCAGCATAAATGTTCCCCATTCCCGCCACTACTTTTTGATCTAATAGAGCCGTTTTAATGGCGCAACGACGACTTTGAAGTTTCTTTTCCAGGTATTCAGGGCTAAACTCCGCCGAAAAAGGCTCTGCTCCTAATTTTTTTAAGCCAGTGATAATTGTTTCCGGGGCAACATGGGGAGGAACCCGCCAAACGCGACCAAAGGTTCGTAAATCAATAAAACGAAGTTCCTGATGATCAGGAAAAAAGAAGCGCAATCGGGTATGTTTGGCGAGGGGTTCACTTTGTTTGACCCATAACAGTTGACCGCTCATGCGGAGATGGATCCCTAGCCAACCGTTGGAGTCAAGTTTGGCTAATAAATATTTTCCCCGCCGTTGCCATTGTTGAATTTTTGTGTTTTTTAAACCTTCCCAAAATTCGGCAATAGAAGCAGGGTGAGCAATACTACGAGGTAGTAACACTTCCCCACCCTGAAAACATTGCCCTCGGGTTAATTCATTTAACCCACGACAAACTGTTTCGACTTCTGGCAACTCCGGCACGAACTTCCTGACTAGCTTTGGCTAGAAGAGCTTTGGCTGCCTTGGCTGGAAGAGCCTTGGCTGCTGCTGGCGCTTTTACTGGAACCAGAACTGGAACTGGCGCTGCCACTGCTACTGGCGCTTTTACTGGAACCAGAACTGGAACTGGCGCTGCCGCCGCTTTTGCTGCCACTGCTTTTACTGGAAGATTTTGATTTTTTCTTCGGTGCAGCTTCTACCACTTCCACTTCTTCTAAGCCGAAGTTATTCGTGTTCACACCGGAGTAATTGACTTTATCAAAGCGAACAATTACCGGATAGATAATCCCGCTTTGATCGACACTGGCAACCGTACCGACGTCGCCATACCAATAGGATTCTTTACGGAGGATTCTAACTTTGTCTTTGCGATTAACTTCTGCCATGATAAATTTCTGAAAAATAACCTTTAAATCCAAGCGTACTATTAATATGGGGGGTCTTGGTGTCTTTTGATTTTAAGTTTTATTGCAAATTTTGCCACTGTAATTGGACAAAATGCGCTGAACGTCCCCAAAAATCGGTAGTTGAATAAATTTTTTCCAGTTCCAAATTAAATGGTACAGCGGTTGTTAAATATTTTTGCGCCCACTGGCCAACATCAGGCGCCACAGAGGAAGCAACACTTGCTCCAATTCCCATTCCTAATAACTGACTAATCGGGTCTTTCGGTAAAACCAAATGAGATCCCAAGGTGAATCCTGCTGTCAGAAGCAAGGCAACGGACACATTGGTGCCACAACGGGGATGCACTGCTAAATCCCATTCTCCTTGACGAAAGCGCTGTAAAGCAGTCATCACGCCTCGCCGCAGTTGTTCCGGCGGAACTTCTCCATAGAGGTAGAAGCCTTTTTCCGTCGAAAGTCCGCCTAAAGTTTCGTTATCAGTGCGAGTGGGAGCAAAGCTGCTGTAATTGCGGGAAGAAGCGGTTTCGCTCAGTACCCATACCGTTCCATGTTCCAGGGCATGAACTTGACGCAACATTAACAACTCTTTTAGCCCAGGTAAAAAAGGGAGTTGTTTTAATAAGTCACTATCCCCTGCCGGTTGCGGGGTAAATAATGCCGTTTGAGCAGTCTCGGTTGTCATAAGCCACAGCAGACAATGGTTGTTTTTTTCTAATTTAACCGTTCTGCAAGTGCTGCTGCGTTATCAGATCAACAAAACAAAACGCCCCCACTAAAAACGTAGAGGCGCATTGACATTCTCCTGCCTAAAACAAGGAGATTCTCGCTTCCCTGGGAGAGTCTAGAAAGTACGGACTGATTCCTGAGGCTTTCCCCGACTCTTTCCCCTCGGTGAGCCTTATTCGAACCCGTTCCTACTGAAACTTGATTTGATTGCAGGACGCCGTCAACCGCCCGGCGCGATCGCAACCAATGAGATTAGTAGCGGACATTGCCGTCTGGTTTGTAAACGATAAAGCTAATCATTTGACACTGACGGATATTATCAAAACCGATGACCCGAATGTAGGAATTGGAATATTCGGAACGGCATTCCCGTACTTCATTCAACACATCTTGAGGAGACTGGGCATTAAATAAGGGGAGTTTCCATAAAGTCCAGTGGTGATCTTGGGGATTAGGGGATTCTTCAAACTCAACTGCCGGAATAAACCCTTGATCCAGCATGTACTGAATTTGCTTAGAAATTTGCTGGTCAGTTAAGGGGGGTAAGTAAGATAATGTCTCGTAATGAGGTTGTTTTGGTGTCGTTTTCATAGCTTCGTTTGACTTAGATCTTTACAAAAGGATTATTCACTAGAATCGCTATCATTAGACCGATGAGAAGAATCATCGGCATCAGGGGAGTCTCCGTCTTGTTCGGGTTGGGTTTGGGTGAGTCGTTCTAGAATCTGGCAACGATAGCGCGTGTTAGATTCCTCAATTCCAGAACGAACCATCTCAGGTAGAAAATCCAGTACCCGTTCAGCAAGATCGGCTCGTACGGTCATAATCCGCATGACAAGGTCTTTGCGCTCTGCCATTAAGGCTTGTAAATATTCCTCGCTGTCTTGCAGATTATGCCGGTTGGAAAATTGCCGCAGCCAAATGGCTTGGGTGGGATTGGTTTCTGCCAGTTGATCCAGAATGGTTTTGACTGCTTGGTATGTCAAATAATCTTGCAGTACTTTTGCAGTTTCCTGAGCGGCTCGTTTGGAATTCATGACAATTGACCTTTCCCAACCCAAATAACAACAGTGTACAGTAGAAACTTATAGCGTATCTACAGTGTCGTATTCGAACTTGATTTCTTCCCAAAGTTCGGTAGCTTCCTTCAGTTCGGGAGACCAGCGAGCTGCTTCTTTAATCACTTCGTTTCCTTCGCGAGCGAGGTTACGACCTTCATTGCGAGCTTGGATGCAGGCCTCAAGAGCAACCCGGTTAGCAGTTGCACCAGGCGCATTGCCCCAGGGGTGTCCTAGTGTGCCGCCACCGAATTGTAAGCAGGAATCGTCGCCAAAGATATCCACGAGCGCTGGCATGTGCCAAACGTGAATACCACCGGAAGCCACAGGCATTACACCTGGCATCGAGGCCCAATCTTGAGTGAAGAAAATACCGCGGGAACGGTCTTCTTCAATGTGATCTTCCCGCATTAGGTCAACAAAGCCTAAGGTTAGCGCCCGGTCACCTTCTAACTTACCGACAACAGTTCCTGCGTGGAGGTGGTCACCACCGGACATCCGCAAGCATTTGGCAAGGGTACGGAAGTGCATACCATGATTTCTTTGACGGTCAATCACCGCGTGCATTGCCCGGTGAATGTGAAGCAACATTCCGTTGTCGCGACACCATTTAGAAAGGGTTGTGTTAGCTGTGAAACCGCCTGTGAGGTAATCGTGCATAATGATGGGCATACCCAGTTCTTTAGCGAATTCAGCCCGCTTGAGCATTTCCTCACAGGTGGGGGCAGTAACGTTGAGATAGTGCCCTTTGATTTCGTTGGTTTCAGCTTGGGCTTTATTAATCGCTTCCGCGACAAATAAATACCGATCGCGCCACCGCATAAATGGCTGCGAGTTAATATTTTCGTCGTCTTTAGTGAAGTCTAAGCCGCCGCGGAGACATTCATAGACGGCCCGACCGTAGTTTTTCGCAGAGAGACCGAGCTTGGGCTTAATGGTGCAACCTAATAAGGGGCGACCGTATTTATTGAGCTTATCCCGTTCTACGGTAATGCCATGAGGAGGTCCTTGGAAGCTTTTCAGATAAGCAACAGGAACCCGAAGATCTTCTAACCGGAGCGCCCGCAGTGCCTTAAATCCAAAAACGTTGCCAACAATGGAGGTCAGCATATTGGTGACTGACCCTTCTTCAAATAGATCCATGGGGTAAGCAACAAATGCAAAGTATTGGTTATCTTCCCCTGGAACCTCTTCAATTTCGTAGCAACGTCCTTTATACCGTTCAATATCGGTCAGATGGTCAGTCCAAACGGTCGTCCAAGTTCCTGTGGAAGATTCCGCGGCTACTGCTGCTCCTGCTTCTTCAGGAGGAACACCAGGTTGCGGCGTAACTCGGAATGCTGCTAAAAGATCAGTATCTTTTGGCGTGTACTCTGGAGTGTAGTAACTTAGGGCGTAATCTTGGACCCCGGCCTGAAAGCTACTAGCTGATTGTTGTGTTTGTACCATATATATCTCCTCAGTTTTGAGGTCTTAAGCTCACCAGTTTCGATGTATTATTAGTGATTTATATCACTTAATCTGTTAAGGAAGGCTTTGCCATACTACTTCCTTTCGATGGAATTGGCAAGAGATTTTTTCACTCTTGGCTATTTAATTCGCCTCTCTTATTTGTTTACTTTAACATGAACAGATGACATTTCCGCCATTAAAATTAATTTTTAGTAAAATAGTCTTTACTTATTCTTTTGACGATACTCAGCTTAATCTCTATTTGTACAAATTAGAAGAGATATAGTTTCAAAAAAAAACAAGTAACCCGCTCTTCCTCTCGCTTTTGAGTAATCAGGGAGGAATTTTTTAGAACGGGTTATCCTAGTTTTTTGAACTGTTTACGTCTTTTTTACATTTGGAACTCGATTGAGTCTAAAGTTTCGGCTTTAAACTTCATTTCCGGCAATTTGTTTTCGCACATTCCCATGATTTATTGGAACTGAGAAGGCTGTGTCGCTTCCTACTCGACGTCATTATTATTGTTGGTATTGTTGTTTTTAAAGTACTCCTTATGAGGAAATAAGGTGACCATCAAACGTTCAATATGGGTTTGACCATAAATTTTTCCGTTTGAGGCAGTTGAGGGAGATTGTTGCTCAGAAGAGGAATTTTCCTCGGCAGCGGTATTGCTTTGATGGGTTGCTGTCTGGGAATTAGGAACTTGTTGGCTATTGCTCCCATTGTTTGCTTCCTCAGTTGGGGTTGAGGGGGAGCTCGCCCAATAATCCGGTTCCGGTTGAGAAGCAGCGGCTTGTTGGCTCTTACTCCCATTGTTTGCTTCCTCAGTTGATGTTGAGGGGAAGCTCGCCCAATACTCAGGTTTCGGTTCCGAATTAACCGAGCTGCCATTTGTATCCGAGACAGCACTACTAGTTTGTTGTTGCTGTTCTGATGGGGTAACGTTGCTTGTTGGTTCCTGTTCAGTTTCCGAATTCGCACTCTCCTCTTGCCGAGACGAATCTCCTAAGAGACTTCCAGGAGAAATGAGTTGCATACTCTCGACAGAGGTTTCGATCAGGGTACTTGCTGAACCAATACACACGCGATCGCTGATTTTGCCATAACCGACAATTAATACCCCTGCTCCTAAAATAGCGCCTTCACCGATTTCAATGGTTCCTTGAGTTGCTGTCAACACAGTTCCCATTCCCAAGCAAGCCCCTGCTTTAATGATGATGCGTCCTTCCCCGCTCGCTTGGAGAATGACTCCAGGCGCGATCGCGGCGGTTTCGTCAATACTGACATCACCACTGACATAAATATGTGTGTGACCAGTTGCAGGCAGGGAAAGCACAGACATGGCACTCAGCCACTAAATGGCTTCCATAGAGGTTTACAAAAAATCTAATTCAGTAATCAGGAGTTTTTCATCGGCTCATTGCCTGTAGACTCCTGATCACGAATCTACTTAAGCCGGGTATTGAATGGTAGTTTCTAAGACCCGACGTTTTGCTTGAGGATCAATGCCCACTAAGCGGACATATTCTCCTTGATGCTCAGCCAAACAGGCTTCTAAGGCGGATAGCACTTCTCCTTCGCGGGTGCTTTCAATCGGAGCGCAACTTTGCCAAGAGTTGAGACGGAAACGTCGTTTATTGGCATGTTCGGTTCCGATTTTATAGCCTTGCTGCAGCAGCGATCGCACTTGTTCCACCGTATTTTGATCTAAATTGCTGCTCGCTTTGCCCCCATTGTGCTGGTTAGAGCGTTGTTGGCGGCTGTTGTTATTATAACCGCGGTTGCCGCTTTGGGAGGTGGAACTGCTCTGAGACTGCTGATTGGAACCAGCCTCTTGATCCGGTTGCTGGATTAAGGTTTCTACCACACGGCGTTTGGCTTTAGTATCAATCCCCACCAAACGGACATACTCTTTGCTGTGTTGAGCTAATCGATCCTTCAATTGCGATAGAACTTGATTGGCATTGCCTTCCAGCAACCCGGCATTTTGCCAAGAATTGAGACGGAAGCGGCGCTTATTGGCATGTTCCAAACCAATACTATAGCCTTGGCTCAATAGAGAGCGGACTTGCTGATCAATTTCATTGTTAATTTGTTGGCTTTCTCTCTGACTGCGATTCGCATTTCCTTGAGATTTGCCCTGGCGATTTCCCTGACTTCCTTGGGAGGCGCCATTTTTTTGACCAGGTTCTTGAATTAAGGTTTCTAAAACCCGTCGTTTGGCTTTGGGATCAATACCAATTAAGCGAACGTATTCCCCTTGATATTCGGACAAACACGCTTCTAATTCCGAAATTGCATCATTAACTCGCTGACTTTGGATCGGTGCGCCATTTTGCCAAGAATTCCGACGAAAACGACGTTCATCAGCATGTTCTACCCCAATCTGATAGCCTTGAGCCATTAACGAGCGGACTTGTTCAGTAGTATTTTGGTCCAATCTGTTGCTGGAAACCTGACCAGATTGATTCGATCTACTACCTTGGGTTCGGCTTTGTTGTTGCTGACGGACACCATTGCTGCGATAGCTTCGATTTTCACTAGGCTTATCTTTTGGGGTCTGAATGGTGGTTTCCAAGACTCGCCGCCGCGCTTTGGGATCAATCCCAATTAACCTGACATATTCTCCTTCGTGTTCCGCCAAACATGCTTCGAGATCAGCAATGACCTTGTTTTCTTGTTTATCTTGAATGGGAGCACAACCTTGCCAGGAATTTCGACGGAAGCGACGCTCATCGGCATGTTCCGTTCCAATTTGATACCCTTCTCGCAAGAGCCATCGGACTTGATCAATTGCTTCTGGTTTCAATTTCGTTCCCCCCTGTTCTCGATTATTCCGACTGATTTGTCCGTTACTAGCGGACTGAGTTGAATTCCCATAATGTTGATTAACTTTGGCACCATTGCCGTTTCCTGTCGCTGGCATGCCATTGGTTTCATTTCTAACTTGCGTAATACAACTGGCATCAGTGGCACATTGATAACCAGCGCGCAGGGCTTCATTAATTTCAACCACATGGTGAGCAAATTGCCGATCTGACTCTTGAACATCGGGTAACCGATCAGCTTGCTGTTGGTTGGTAATAACAGTTCCAGACGGAATATACTTGCCTTGCGGAATTTCCACATCTTGAATCAGGGCATGCATCATTACGATGCAATCATTGCCAACCCGAGCATTAAATACGGTGGAACGGAAACCAATAAAGCAATTATTCCCGATGTAACAGGGCCCATGAATCAGAGCCATGTGAGTAATACAGGTATCTTTTCCAATCCAAACCGAATATTCATTCTGGTCATCCCCCACCACACGCCCTTTTTCTAAACCGTGAATGACGACGCCATCTTGGATATTCGTACTTTCTCCAATGGAAAATGGCGATCCTTCATCGGCCCGAATTGAGGTCCCTGGCGCTACCAGTACCTCTGGTCCGACTCGGACATCGCCAATAATATTGGAGAAAGAATGAACATAAGCACTTTCGTCAATTTGAGGTTCGGCGAGAGCTTTTGACCAAGGAGTGGGGGGAGCCGCTTGACTGCGGACTACCATTGTCTGTTCCTCCTAACAAATAAACGCTTCGTTTTTAGATAACGACAAAACGTTAATAATTTTTACTTTCATAAATTACTTTTATTCACCGTATAGGCGCTGGTTATTCACGGTGACTGTATCAATGATGGCAACAACCATGGCATCGAGGGGGCGGTTTTGATGACGATCTTCTTGGCGGGCGGCACTGCCTCGGTTCACTAATACCCATTCCCCTAGCCCCGCACCGACGGGGTCGGCGGCTACTTCATATTTTGGAAGCAGTTCGCCGTTTTCATCGATAAACTGCAATAAAAGCAATTTTACACCGGTGAGACTTGGCAATTTTTGAGTGCCAACCACTGTCCCACGCACTTGGGCCATTTGCATAACTCGTTATTGGCGAGTAATGTTGCGGGGGGTACCGACCCCTTCTCGGAATTGTTCTACTTCTTCGGTATAACGGATGGGTAGAACATATTCCAAGTTCTCATGAGGACGAGCAATAATGTGGGTGGAGAGGACCTGCCCCCCATTGACTCGCTTAACGGATTCGGTACCGGCATTGACTGAGGCTTGTACTTCTGAAACATCGCCGCGCACAATTACCGTGACGCGACCGGTTCCAATTTTTTCGTAGCCCACTAAGGTCACACGGGCCGCTTTGACCATTGCGTCAGCTGCTTCCACGACGGCGGGAAAGCCAAGCGTTTCTATCATTCCTACTGCAACTGCCATGAATTAAATTTCCTCCTGGGGATTTTGGGATCAATTGGGATGATCATTATCGATTTACTACATTAATTTAACCACCGGGGGACATCTCAAGCGCTCTGACTCAAGGGATTGAGGAGATTGGCTTGATTAACGATGGTTGTTGGAATTGAAATGTCCCCCTTATCCTATCGGAATTGTTCCACTGCCTCGGTGTAGCGAATGGGTAGGACGTACTCTAAGTTTTCGTGTGGACGGGCAATAATGTGCGTTGATAGCACTTCACCGCCATTCACTCGGTTTGCAGAATCAACACCAGCACTAACCGAGGCTTGCACTTCTGAAACATCACCGCGAACAATCACAGTGACGCGGCCGGTTCCAATTTTTTCATAACCCACTAACGTAACACGGGCCGCCTTAACCATCGCGTCGGCTGCTTCCACGACTGCGGGAAAGCCGAGCGTTTCTATCATTCCAACCGCAATTGGCATTGTTGTTTTCCTCGATTATCAACCTATACATTTGTTTATACAAGACGTCAAAAAGCTGGTACCGACTAGAGGAAGTTCATCCCAGATGCTGTCTCCAGTCCTCTGGAACACAGGAGTTCCCCTTTAAATGAGGCAACACTAACGCTCTCCTCAAAAAACTTCGTGTACTCAGTTTTGACGGGTAGGTTATTTCCCCTACCAGAAAAAAGCATAAATGACATTGTCGCTTTTGACAATATAAACTATGATAATTTTTTCCAATTCCTCAGTTTAATATTTTTTAATGGTGATAATTGATGATGATCCTCACCAGGACATAGGGGTTCATTGATCGAGACAGCAACAACTGTTTTATAATTCCTTAAGGAAGACTAAGTCGTGGAGGACAAATTGCTCATTAAGCTCAAAACCAATCAAGATTAAGTTATCAACAACTCAATCGGCAAAAAATCAACCATTAAGCAAGTGTTATCCTAAATGACTACATGCTTTTGAAAATAAGGCAATGAGAGAGAATTAAATACAATTAAATCGAGAAAATTGTCATTATTTCTTAGTATTATTTCTATCAATGTTTACGATAAGCATTATCATCTGTCGGTTTTCCCTAAGAAAAAATACCATGAAAATAGGACAATCAATATCAAAAAAGCGGTGAATGATCCGCTACTTATTTTTAAGAGTTAGATTAAAAAAATAAAGAAGTTTTGAGCGAAGACATCAAAATGACACAGTGTGCCAACAAAAGTTAATAAAAATTAATACTGTTAGTTAAGGAAAATTTTTTGTATGGGTGATTTATTAATACAAGCAACTTGGTTAATTCCGTTCTATGGGTTAATCGGCGCAATACTGACCCTGCCTTGGTCAATGCGAATCATTCGTCGCACGGGTCCGAGACCGGCGGCTTATATCAATTTATTAATGAGCGCGATCGCGTTCCTCCATGGGTCGCTGGTTTTTACGCTGACGTGGGACAAAGAGCCGCAACAAATGGTTTGGCATTGGTTAAATGTGGCTGACCTTGACCTGACCTTAGCGATAGAAATTTCCCCAGTTAGTTTAGGGGCATTAGCATTAGTCACAAGTGTTACCCTAATAACCCTAATTTATGGGTTGGGGTACATGGAAAAAGATTGGTCCCTAGCGCGATTTTTTGGCTTAATGGGGTTTTTTGAAGCCGCCTTATCCGGGATTGCTCTCAGTGATTCCTTACTCTTAAGTTATGGCTTGCTAGAATTATTAACCCTTTCCACTTACTTATTAGTTGGGTTTTGGTATGCCCAGCCTTTAGTAGTAACTGCTGCGCGAGATGCATTTTTAACCAAGCGCGTTGGCGACATTATTTTACTGATGGGCGTGGTTGCCCTTTCCAGTTATGGCGTTGGCTTAACCTTTACCGAAATCGGGGAATGGACCCAAACTGCCAATTTAGCCCCCTGGAGCGCTACATTATTGGGGTTGGCATTAATTGCTGGGCCTGTGGGCAAATGCGCCCAATTCCCGCTTAATTTGTGGTTGGATGAAGCAATGGAAGCCCCAAGTCCGGCCTCTTTGATGCGAAATTCCATTGTGGTTACCTCTGGGGCGTATGTGTTGATTAAATTGCACCCCATTTTTGAATTATCCCCAATTGTTAAAGAAGTGTTGATTGCCATTGGTTTAGTGACCGCAATTGGCGCTTCTTTCGTCGCGATCGCGCAAATTGACCTGAAACGGGCGCTTTCTCACTCTACCAGCGCTTATTTAGGGTTAGTCTTCGTCGCTGTGGGATTAGGGCGGTTGGATATTGCCCTATTATTGCTATTAATTCACGCGATCGCGAAAACCCTGATGTTTATGAGTGTGGGTTCCATTATTCTCACCACCAATGACCAAAACATTACTCAAATGGGAGGACTCTGGTCGAAAATGCCAGTGACCACCATTTCCTATGTTGTTGGGGCATCTGGATTAGTGGTCTTGCTGCCCCTGGGCAACTTTTGGGTCATGGGACAATGGATTCAGAGTTTTAATAGTTTGCCGCAATGGTTGCTCGCCTTTGTCTTAATCATTAATGCTCTTAGTGCCATTAATCTAACCCGAGTGTTCCGCCTCGTCTTTTTAGGCGAACCGCAACCGAAAACGCGACGCGCTCCGGAAGTCAACTGGCCCATGGCCTTTCCCATGGTCGCCGTGATTATTATTGCCCTGCTTGCCCCCTTAATTCCGCAACGTTGGCAATTATGGTTTGCCTCCACTGGGTCTTTAGCGACGACGGCGGAAGTTTTGGAACAACCGGAAATGGTCTTTTTAGTCTTATCAGGCATTATCGGGGTCATTTTAGGAGGCACCATTGCCCTGCCGAGAACTTGGGTCAGACCGGTCCGGAGCAGTTCTCGATTTTTACAAGATTTCTTGGCCTACGACCTTTATTTAGATCGGGTTTATCGGTGGAGTGTTGTCTTAATGGTGGAACTTGCCTCCAAATTCAGTGCTTGGCTGGATCGGTATGTGATTGACGGTTTAGTGAATTTAGTCGGTTTCGGAACCCTCTTTAGCGGTCAAAGCCTCAAATACAGTGTCTCTGGCCAATCTCAATTTTACTTGCTCACAATTTTGATCGGCGGGGCATTGTTGCTCATGCTGATGATCAACTGGTCGTTTTAACCTCATCCTCGGTAGAGATGTTTTCGGCAATGTCTCTACCCCATCAACCCCTTAGCAATCTGTTGTCAATCGTTAATTATTGAATGAGAAATCAATATGCTTAGTGCCTTAATTTGGATACCAGTTATCGGTGGCATCATCATCGGTTTCTTACCCAACCAACTTGCAGAAAAATCCCGCTCTCTGGCTTTGGTCATCGGCAGTATTATTTTGGCCTTAACCCTAGCCATTGGCCTGCAATTTGACCCCAACCAAAGCGGGTTATTTCTTTCTGAATCCTTCTCATGGTTAGACCAATTAGGACTCACCTACTATCTGGGCGTGGATGGGTTAGCATTGCCCTTAATTTTTATCAATAGCTTTCTAACCCTAATTGCCATCTATAGCAGCAGTCCCAAACTAGCGCGGCCGCGTTTTTATTACGCCTTATTGCTGTTTTTATCTGCGGGAACTGCAGGAGCATTTTTAGCCCAAAATGTCCTATTATTCTTCCTGTTTTATGAAATTGAGTTAATCCCCCTGTATTTCCTGATTGCTATTTGGGGCGGCACCAATCGAGGCTATGCCGCGACCAAATTCTTACTTTATACTGCAATTTCCGGGGCCTTAGTTCTTGCTTCTTTCCTGGGCATTGTTTGGTTAACTGGCGCTTCCAGTTTTGACTACGACGTTTTACGTTCTCAAGTCCTTCCCCTGAGCAGTCAAATTGTCCTGTTGCTGATTCTTTTGGCTGGCTTTGGCATTAAAATTCCCTTTTTCCCCTTCCATACTTGGTTGCCTGACGCTCACGTGGAAGCATCAACCCCAATTTCAGTATTGCTCGCGGGAGTACTGCTAAAATTAGGCACCTATGGCCTCTTGCGTTTCGGGATTGGACTCTTCCCTGATGCTTGGAATCTGCTTGCTCCCTATCTGGCCATTTGGGCGGCAGTAAGTGCCTTATTTGGCGCTTTAGCCGCCATTGCCCAAAAAGATATGAAGCGAGTAGTGGCTTATTCTTCCATTGCGCACATGGCCTACATTTTACTGGCAGCAGCAGCGGCAACTCCCCTCAGCTTAGTAGCAGCGGTTGCCCAGATGATTAGTCACGGTTTAATTTCGGCCTTATTATTCCTATTAGTCGGTGTCGTCGGCAAGAAAACCGGAACCCGAGATGTAGATACCTTGCGAGGCTTACTGAACCCAGAACGCGGATTGCCGATTATCGGCAGCTTATTAATTTTGGGGGTCATGGCCAGTGCTGGCATTCCCGGAATGGTCGGGTTTATTTCCGAATTTATCGTCTTTCGCGGCAGTTTTTCCGTTTTTCCCATTGCAACCCTATTGTGCCTCGTGGGAACCGGATTAACGGCAGTTTACTTCTTATTAATGATTAATCGCGTCTTTTTTGGCCGTTTACCCCTTGCCTTTAGCAATTTACCGGCAGTTCCCTGGTCAGACCGAGTTCCTGCGATTGTCTTAGCCATTTTAATCGTTACCTTGGGACTACAGCCCGATTGGTTAGTGCGTTGGAGTGAAACCCAAACGGCTTCCTTGTCTAATTTTGATACAGAAACCGTCGCAGAGGTCAGGCCAGCGAGTCGTTCCCTGCTACAGTCGGGGCAATAATCAAATAATCGCAATGGTGCAGATTCGTTGAGCTATTGCCGGAGAAACGTGAAGATAAGAATTCAATTTAGGAATTATGGTTGTTACACAATTTGAACCGTCTCAACATCGTCTTGCTCAAGATATTT
This sequence comes from Halothece sp., assembly GCA_042218725.1. Taxonomy (GTDB): domain Bacteria; phylum Cyanobacteriota; class Cyanobacteriia; order Cyanobacteriales; family Rubidibacteraceae; genus Halothece. Next base: position 17,533 of record JBDGQV010000224.1, read on the forward strand.
ATCGGCTAGAGGCAGGAGAGGCACTTTTAAAAGATTCCCCAACCAATTTAATTGAAGTGGTGGGAATTTTGAAAAGTTATGGTGTCGTGTTAGATGCCTATGCCAAAAACTTAATTTATATTTCCCAGGAACAGTGTTTGGTGTTCTTTAACTTTTTTAAGTATTTCAATGGGGAAATCACTCTCAATAAATTGTTGCGCCATTGGTGGCATGATCGCATCAATTATGAGTATGCCGAATATACCATGCGAGCCATGATGTGGCATGGCGGCGGTGGGTTGGATGCCTACTTGGATACCCCTGAGTTTCGAGAAGCAGCGGATCGATTAATTCGGGCTAAATTTAAGTTTAATCCCTTGATGCGGGCTTTTCATGCAGTGTTTGACGATTTTTTACCGGAACATATGCGTCAAATGGCCTACTACAAGGGATTGGGCGAGTTCTGGACCATTATGAGCAAAATTTTCTTGGAACTCAGCGATCGCTACTTAAACGGCGAAATTAAGTCGATTCCGGATGTGGTGGATCATATTCAGCAGGGATTAGTGGCTGATGCCAATACCCCAATTACTTACAGCGTTGAACTCAATGGCGAAGTTTATAACCTGATTCCCGAATCGGCAGGTTTAACCTTCCTTCCTGATACCGCAGTTCCTTATGTGGAGTCAATTTTCTTCCGAGGAACTCCCTTCCCCGGATTAGTGTCTTTTAATGCTCAGGCCTATCAAATTCCAGCCCAACAGGAAGAATTTAGCTATGGTGCTCTCCATGCCGATGTGGTGGCAACGGGAACAGCCGGTGTCCCGCCAACCTTGTTAATGCAGGATATGAGACATTATCTGCCGGATTATTTACGGCAATTTTATCAACAGTCAGGACGGGGAGAAGGAGACTTATTGGTCAAAATTTGTAACAGTTTCCAGAAGTCCATGTTTTGTGTCACGACAGCCGCGGTAAAAGGAATGGCCCCGCATCCCTTTGATACAACAAACATTGAGGAAAAACGAGAAAATCGCCGCTATTTAGAGCAATGGATGGATAAAATGGTCAATACTCGTTTACAAATAGCAAATTCCGATTAACAACAAATCAGACTTGTCCACTTTCATAAAAATCCCAGTTGAGGCAGTCACTCAGTGACTGCTTTTACATTTTGTGATATATGGGGGGTCAATTTTAGGTTAAGGTTAAAGTATCAGGGATAATTCGGTTTAAGGAGGTGTCTATGTTCTTAAAACATAAACCTACCGGTGATTTGGTAGAAGTCCTGACTTTACGGGAAATTTACGATCCTTGGGAAAAAATGATTCAGGGGCGTTATCATGCTGGGGAAGAAATACAAGATCCTGAACCGTTTCCGAAAGACAAATTGATGTTCCCCTCAGGTGAAAGTTTACCCCAATGTTGGTTAGACCCCACTTATTTGAAACACTTGCCGAAGAAAACAGCGATCGCGCTTTAAAGATCAGGAGGTGGATATTAAGAAATTGTTGGTTTTCATAATGCTATTTCGCGTGAGGGTAATCTGCCTTAGTTGTAAGTAGATTACCCTTTTTTTCGATAACGGTGAGTGATTAAACTGCTAATTTCTCAGAAGCGTCGTGCCCTTGCCCTATTCCTCTTCGGTTTCCATTTCCATGTCGGATTCGGATTCGGCTTCAGCAGAATTGTTATTTTTCTTTGATTTTTTATTAGAAGAAGAACCGCCAGGCACTAAAGCGCCCATTTCAATCTTTTCATGAACTGCTGCTTCAATTTCGGCTACTTTTTCTGGATTATCTTCTAAATATTTAATGGTGTTATCTCGTCCTTGGGCAATATTTTCGCCATTATAGCTATACCAAGCACCTTTGCGATTAATGACATCGGTTTGTTCCGCCACATCGACTAAACAGCCTAACTGAGAAATGCCGTGGCCAAAAATAATGTCAAACTCAGCAATGCGGAAGGGTGGGGCAACTTTGTTTTTCGCGACTTTCACCTTGGCCCGAATGCCATACTCTCCTTCACTTCCTTTTTTCAGGGTTTGAATGCGTCTAATGTCAAGGCGAACGGAACAATAGAATTTGAGGGCATTGCCACCAGTGGTTGTTTCTGGACTCCCATAACTGACACCAATTTTTTGTCGCAACTGGTTGAGGAAAACCACCGTGCAACCCGATTTACCAATATTGCCGGCAATTTTCCGCAAGGCTTTACTCATGAGACGGGCTTGCAACCCCACTTGGGTATCTCCCATTTCCCCTTCAATTTCGGCACGGGGGGTTAAGGCAGCCACGGAGTCAACGACCACAATGTCAACGGCTGCTGAACGAACCAATTGATCAACAATTTCTAGGGCGGCTTCTCCGGTATCCGGTTGGGAGACTAACAAGTTTTCGATATCGACGCCAACATCGCCGGAATAAGTGGGATCAAGCGCGTGTTCCGCATCCACAAAGGCAGCAACGCCTCCTGCTTTTTGGGCTTCCGCGATCGCGTGCAAGGCTAAGGTTGTCTTTCCTGAACTTTCCGGGCCATAGATTTCGATCACTCTTCCTTTGGGCAAGCCGCCGCCTAAGGCAATATCTAAGGTATAGGCCCCAGTGGGAATGGTTTCCACTTTCATTTGCGCCGCATCCCCAAGGCGCATAATCGACCCTTTGCCAAAATTGCGCTCGATTTGGTTGAGAACGAGATTTAGAGCTTTTTCTTTATCAGGATTGTTGGTAATTGTCGTGGTTGAAGCCATTGCGGTAACGCACTCTCTCTCTGAGTTGTTTAAGCAGTAGTTTCATTGTATCTGCTTTTGCTAGAGGTGATGAATCAATTGTCAACTTGGGTGAAACCCCTACTATGTATTGTTTAGCGCGATCTAGCGTTCTCGTAACATATGTAGGGTATAATAATCCATGCTAACTTCAGTGCGGTAGCAACAAGCTCGCTTAAACAAGCAACAAACGTTTTATGTCCTTATTTGACTGGTTTGCCAATCGTCGAAAATCAGAGCCGGATCTCAAACAAACCCCAGAACGGGAAATTGCGGATGGGTTATGGACCAAGTGTGAATCCTGCGGCGTCTTAGCTTACACCAAAGATTTACAAGCCAATCATTTTGTCTGTAGTGAATGCAATCACCATCTGCGCGTCGATAGTGATGAGCGCAAGCGCCAATTAGTGGATCCTAGCACTTGGCAACCGCTCAATGAACAATTGCAACCGACAGATCCCCTTAATTTTAGCGATCGCAAACCCTACGTCGATCGCCTCAAAGAAGCCCAAGAAAAAACCAATCTTACCGAAGGGGTACAAACTGGCGTGGGCTTAATCGATGGACTGCCTGTCGCCTTAGGAATCATGGACTTTCGCTTTATGGGAGGCAGCATGGGGTCTGTTGTTGGCGAGAAAATTTGTCGCCTGGTGGAATATGCCACAGAACAAGCCTTTCCCCTGGTGATGGTTTGTGCTTCTGGAGGGGCGAGAATGCAGGAAGGCATGCTGAGTCTGATGCAGATGGCCAAAATTTCCGGGGCCTTGCAACGTCACCGGGAAGCAGGATTGCTCTATATTCCGGTGTTGACTCATCCCACCACGGGTGGCGTCACAGCTAGCTTTGCCATGTTGGGAGATGTCACTCTTGCTGAACCTAAAGCGACCATTGGCTTTGCCGGAAAACGGGTCATTGAGCAAACCTTACGGGAAAAACTGCCAGAGGGATTTCAAACTTCAGAATATCTGTTGCAACATGGCTTTGTTGATGCCATTGTCAATCGGTTTCAATTGAAAAAGACGATCGCGCAGTTGATTTGTCTCCATCAACCCTATTTCCCAACATTTTCTCAACAGACCCCAGCATAGCGAGAAGCAATCATCTCTTTTCCTGAACTGATTGGAATTGGGAGGAGACGTTTGTGGTTTTATCACAAAAATAGCTTAGGATATTAAAAAGGTGTGTTTAAACTGCTAAGGGAGAAGGAATTATGGCGGTGCAACTACGAAAGCCAATTTTAGTAACTGGGGTAAGTTTATCCTTTTTGCTGTGGATTGGTTCAACCATTCAAGACTCCATCCTCAGCTTAGGAGAATGGGGAATTCCAGGCGCGATCGCGCTCGGAACCGGCTTATGGTGGTGGCGAAAATCCCAACAATCCACCGCCTCGGAAATAGTGACGTTACCGACCATTGATCAAGAAGCAGTTGAAAAGGAAATCAATCAAGCCCAGACAGTACTGGATCAAATTGTCGCCGAAGCCCCAGAAACCGAGATTTCCGATCTAAAAAACCGGCTCAGCCAACTTTCAGAAAACCTCAATCGTGAAACCCTCAACATTGCGATTGCCGGCGGCAAAAGTGTTGGAAAAACCTCCCTAAAACAAGCCCTTACAGTTTCTTCACACCACCTCCTTGAAACATCTGCACTGTATCAAAACAGCAGCGATAGCGAATCTGTAGAAGCCACCGCCCTCCCTTGTGAAATTGTTATTTTTGTCGTCAATGGCGACCTCACCGACTCGGAATATCAAACTCTGCAACAGTGGCATCAACTGCAACAAAAACTCTTAGTCGTCTTTAACAAACAAGATCATTATTCTGCCGAACAACAAGCCGTCATCTTCAAGCAATTGCAAACTCGCCTCAGCAAACTGCTTCCCGAAGCCGATATTCTGAGCACCAGCGCCGCCCCAGCCCCCATTAAAGTGCGAAAATTCCAAGCAGATCATAGCTGCGAAGAATGGCAAGAAACCCCGCCTCCTCAAATCGAGAGCCTAGAAACCCGATTAAATACGCTTCTCAATGAGGAGAAACAAACGCTCCTTTGTCAAAGCACTTGGCGCAAAGCCTATCTTCTGAAACGAGAAGCCAAAATCATTCTCAACCAAATTCGTCGTCAACGCGCCCTTCCCTACATCGAACAATATCAATGGGTGGCAGCAGGAACCGCATTTGCCAATCCCGTTAGCAGTTTAGACTTACTCGCCACGGCCGCTATTAATACCCAACTCGTCTTTGATTTAGGAAAAATTTACCAACAAAAATTTTCCTGGCAACAAGCGCAAACCGTTGCCGGCACCTTAGGAAAGCAAATGGTGCAATTGGGATTAGTGGAATTTTCCACGCAAACCATGACCAGTCTGTTAAAAACCAATGCCATGACCTATTTAGCTGGCGGCACCGTACAAGGATTAAGTGCTGCTTACCTGACTCGCATTGCGGGGTTAAGTCTCATTGAATATTTGGAAGAACAAGAGATTAGTCAGGCAACTGGAGAAGAACTCAATCTCAACCGATTACAAGAGAAACTGCAACAAGTATTCCAAAATAACCAACGTACTGCTTTACTGAAGCATTTAATGCAACAGGGAAAAGAGCGGTTGTTTAACAGTAATCAGTCAGCGGTAACGAGTTGATAGGTGAGAGCAAAACTGACTCGATTAGACCGCCTCATAAAGCCGTGCCAAATTATTGATCAGAATGTCTAGGCTTTGCGGCTCAGACAGCCGGTGGCCATCATTTTTGATCAAAATGACAGTAACAGAATCGCTTCCTAATTCCTGCTGTAATTGACAACTCCACATCCAAGGAACAACGCTGTCTTGCACCCCGTGAATCAAGGTGACAGGACAAGTTAGGTTGCGCAAACGTTCCGTCTCAAAGAGATGATGATTGACCGATTCTTCAATGTAACGCTGAGTTATCGGTAGAGAACTATAAGTGAGGATTGTTTCGCCTTTTCTCCTTAGTTCTTGCTTTTGTTCATTGCTCAGAGAAGGCAGAATTAATCGCGAGGGAAAGTCAGTGGCCGTGGCAAGCCCCATTAAACCACAGACCCGTTGCGGACATTGAAGCGCTAACAGCATCATGATCCAGCCCCCCATCGAGGATCCCACTAAGATCTGCGGTCCTGAGGTAATGGTTTCTAAAATATGACCGGCATGATCACACCATTGACCGAAAGTTCCCTCGGTGAATTGACCGCTAGAATTGCCATGACCGCCATAGTCCATCAAAGTAGCCTGAAGACCTTGTTGCGTTGCCCAACTAAAAATCTTGGTCGCTTTCGTTCCCTCCATATCAGAGCCATAGCCAGGTAAAAAGAGTACCCCAGGCTTATGTTGCTGCTGGGATGAGGCAGGATGATGGCGATAGGCTAATTCGGTGCCGTCGGTATGTTTAGTATAGCTAATCTCCATTTTTAGATTTAAAAAGGCGACTGTCCCATATCTTATCCCAATTGCTTTGTCGCGCGATCGCTGAAAGGTCAATTTTTGAGAGGGAAGAGCAGCGATCAATCCGTGGTTCAATTGATAACAAAAATTAGGGGCAAATTAG
>JBDGQV010000225.1:0-2354 GCA_042218725.1 Halothece sp.
GGCGCGATCATGAAGCTGAGATGTTTTTACCCAGTTAGGAGGGATTGATGAACAAAAGCGATTTAGTGGATGATGTCGCCAAACGGTCCAACGTGACTAAGAGACAAGTAGATGCGGTTATTTCTGCAACGCTAGACTCGATTATGGAATCGGTAGCTCAAGGGGATAAAGTCACCCTGGTTGGCTTCGGCTCCTTTGAGAGACGCAACCGGAAAAGTAGGGAAGGACGCAACCCCAAAACAGGTGAGAAAATGAATATCCCTGAGACGGTTGTCCCTGCATTTTCTGCTGGGAAGTTCTTTAAGCAAACTGTTGAAAAGGAATCAAAGCGGAAATAACAAGTCTCTTACACATCTCCTCTCACCAACCAACCAGTTTCTCTAATCAGGGAAGCTGGATTTTTTATTGTGCGACTCCTGCTCCGCTCACCGCATCGAGTGCGCGATCGCCCTAATGAAGTTCCAAAATTGGTAATTTTCCCAACAATAAGCAACGATCAAAGTAATAAATTCGAGATTTGATGAGATGCATAAATTAGCCATCTCCAATCAAACTTGCCAAACCAACCAACTTCAACAATAAGTAAAGATACTGACTCTATAAGTATTCGCAATGGTGTTACCTTCAAGGTAGACGAGCAAAGCAAGATTGATTATAAATTTTATTTCTTTATAATATGAAATATTTTAATAAATCATTATTATTTTCTATTGTTTTTTTTACTTTATATTACTTAATTGGTAGTCTTAGCAAAGCTTTACTAATCTCAATTCCGATTCCTATTCCAATACAACTGGTTCCTTTATCGATGATCGGAAATTATTATATTTCTTGGTTAATTATTATCCCTTTTTTTAGTTTTTTAATAATATGGATAATAAATGTAATAATAAAACTAGAAAAAATAATCAAAAACTCAATTGTAGATACAATACTTTTTTTAATAGCTTTTATAAGTTCATGGTTAATAATTAGTTTCTTTTTCAATAAATTATCAATATCTATCAAAATATATGATCATGTATTTTTTGTATTAATTCATATAATTTTTATGTCAATCGGACTATGGTTAAAAGACAAGTTTGAGAAATGGATATAACTACTTAATAAATTATTTTAAATAACTGCTCTTTATTTACTCTAATTCAAAACAATTAAAATTTAATTTTGGTTAATTATATAATCGGTTTATTAAATAATATAAATTTTCTATTTTATCGTATAATTGACTTTCTAAATCCATTATTTTGTTGCAGTCAAAACAGTAATAAAAACTTGACCATATTGTTTGTTTTTCTTTAATAGCCTTAGCAAGTTCTTGTTTGGCTCCTTTTAAATATTCTTTTTCCATTATTTGGTTTGTTCGTTTTCTTAAATATGGTAAAAAAACGGCTGTTCGAAAAGATAAACAAATACAAGGAATTTCAATCATAAAAGCAAGGAATAGAATAGATACTAAAACTTTATTAAAGGACCAGTCAGTCCACCAAAGAAATGATACAGTCAAGCAAACTAGTAAAAAAATAATAAACACGATTGTTTCTTGTAAACTTGATTTCAGTTTTTCCAGTTCTGCTTGAAAATAATTTTTCCTTTTTTCTCTTTTATAAGATATCAATTTTCTTATAATAAATGCAATTAAAAAAGAAACTGCTAATAAGGTATAACTATTTAAAAACATTCCCCATCCTATATAATAAAAACCTAATGTTGAACCACCAACATTAGAATCCATATCAGGAAAAACTAAATGAACAAATCTTTCGAATTGGAAATAAATACCCATGATCAATAAAACTTGAACCAAAGTTGTTAGAAGTCTGACAGCAACAAACATGTTACCTTCCGGTAATTTAGAAGTTTTATGAGTTGACGTTGCTTCTAAATCAGTTATTTGCTCTTTGATTTCTTGATATTTTTTATTCAAAATTTTAATACTTAATTTTTTGATGTTTTCCGAACCGCAATTAATACATTTTAATTTTGACATTTCATTTTTTAAACCAAACAGTAAACTGTAGTAGCAATTCGAATAACAAAGTTGAGCTTGGAGCCAGAGATTTTTTAGGATTTTTATTATCTGTACTTAAATGGTTTTTCAATATCAGGAAATAAATCCCGTAAAGATTGATTTGATAATCTTTGCTTTAATTCACCAATCCCAATAATAAAAAGTGCTGACAAAATTCCAGATATAGCCATTAATGCTGAAATAAATTTCGCATGATTTAATAGTTTTTGTTCATTTTCCGTAAATTTCATTCACATATACTACCACTTCAATTTTAGTGCCGACTATAGCCTATAAAACGATTATCTCGATGTCAAACTTTTCCGAAAACTGACGTTGGAAC
>JBDGQV010000226.1:0-36811 GCA_042218725.1 Halothece sp.
GCCGTGCAAGCCTGGTGATGGAAAGGTCTCCAAAGATCCGAACCAGGAAATAAACATCGAATGATTAAGTTTGAGTAAGTTTTATAGAGCGGAACGAATAACGAATAATTAATAAGCAATCATTATTATGCAACCAAGAGACACACAAGTGCTTCCCATTGCTTCCGATACTACTGTTTATCGATCGCGCACTTGGGACCGGCTAAAATTTGAAATTGAATACGGTTTACAACGGGGAACCACTGCCAATTCTTATCTCATTCAAGGGGAAAAAACGGCTTTATTGGATCCTCCAGGAGAATCATTTACTGAGATTTTTCTGAATTCGCTACAAAAACGAATTTCTCCTGAAACCATTGACTATATTATTTTAGGGCATGTTAACCCCAATCGCGCGGAAACCCTAAAAGCCTTACTGAAGCTAGTCCCTGATGTTACGTTAGTTTGTTCCAATCCGGCAGCAATTTCTTTAGAAAACCTGCTTGGGGAAAATGCAGCGAACTATTTTGTCATTAAAGGGGAAGAAACCCTCGATTTAGGAAATGGTCATCACCTAGAATTTTTATTAACGCCGACGCCTCGTTGGTCGGATCAACTCTGTACTTATGACCCCAAAACTGAGGTTTTGTTTACCGATAAGTTATTCGGCGCCCACGTTTGCGGGGAACAAATTTTTGATGAAGGATGGCAAGTCTATCAAGAAGATCGGCGTTACTATTTTGATTGTTTGATGGCGCCGCATGCCGGTCAAGTGGCAACCATTTTAGAAAAGTTTCAGGGCAAATCAGCGAAGCTGTATGCGGTTGGTCATGGGCCGATTGTCCGCTACGGGTTGCAACAGTTGACCAATGCCTATCAAGAGTGGGTCGCCGGGCAGCAACAACAAACCACAAAGGTCGCATTACTCTATGCATCAGCTTATGGCAATACAGCCACCATTGCCAACGCGATCGCGCGCGGTATCACGAAAGCAGGGGTAGCAGTGGAAGCGATCAATTGTGAATTTACTGACCCCGAAACCACCAAATCCATTATCCAAAACACCGATGGATTTATCATCGGATCCCCCACCTTAGGCGGCCATGCCCCTACCCAAATTCAAACCGCTTTAGGAATTGTTCTCTCCAATGCTGACAAAGGACAACTTTCAGGGGTCTTTGGATCTTATGGTTGGAGTGGGGAAGCCATTGATCTCTTAGAACAGAAAATTAGAGATGCCGGATTTCGCTTTGGCTTTGATCCCATTCGCGTCAAGTTTAAGCCCACTGATAGTACCTTAAAATACTGCGAAGAAGCGGGAACCGATTTTGCCCAAAAACTGAAACGAAAACAGAAACGACAGGCATCTCGTCAAGCCGTCACTGATTCTCAAGCGGCGCGAACGGAACAAGCTTTAGGCCGCGTTGTTGGCGCATTATGTGTCGTGACTGCGACTAAAGGAGAACTGGTGAATGGGATGTTAGCCTCTTGGGTATCCCAAGCCACGTTTTCGCCGCCAGGATTAACCGTTGCTGTCGCGAAAGAACGCGCGATCGAATCCTTAATGCATGTCGGAGATCCGTTTGTTCTCAATATCCTACCGGAGGGGAAACAACTGCAAAAACACTTTATGAAAAATTATTCCCCTGGGGAAGATCGCTTTGCTGATATTGAAACCGAAGAAGCTGAGAATGGTTGTCTGATTCTCAAACAGGCACTGGCCTATATTGAATTAGAAGTACAAAATCGCATGGAGTGCGGCGATCATTGGTTAGTTTATGGCGTCGCCAAAGCGGGACAAGTTTTGGATCCTGAGAATGTGACTGCTGTGCATCATCGCAACTCAGGCAGTCATTATTAAGCGATTGATCATGCTTTGACCATAGCAGCGCATCGCGCCTAAAGTCCCATCAACACACCAGGCATTTTTTGCGTCGGCAACACCTGCAAACAATTGCGTTTGGCACAGTAAGCCAGATCGGCTTCTTGACCTAAACGGGAGAGGCGTTGCCCATGACTGGAAAGCCGGAATAATTCTAAGAGATTGCTTTGCCATTGACAGTAAAGCGCGATCGCGCCGATGACTTCATCATTGCCAATGGCTTCGGCATTCTCATGACTCAAATTATCCAACAAACGATGGGCAATTGCCCCAGCACAAGCCGTATCTTCTAAGGAATAACTTCCTTGCCAACCCGACCCCACTAACCATAAGGTTTCCGGTTGCTGCCTTTGTAAATAATTAATTACCGACTGGTCATTGACAAACGCGGCTGTTAAAACCGTTGGCGATTGTTCGACCCGTTGCAGAGCGCGAGTGCCATTGGTGGTACTGAGAAAAAACCGCTTGCCTTTGACCCGTTTGGAGGTGCATTCTAAGGGAGAATTGCCTAAATCACACCCTTCAACTTTCGATCCGCCGCGTTCTCCGGCCCGCAAACGCAGCGCGCGATCCCATTTTTCACTAACCTTCATTAATTGTTCAATATCGCTGAACGCCTGCACTGCTTCCGCCCCTGCGGCTAATACCGTCGCGATCGTGGTTGTTGCCCGTAACACATCAATCACCACGGCACAATCAGGGAGGTGATCAGTTGGCGTTAACTCTGGAGTGTCATAGACAAATAGCTTCACAGTTTTTAAGATTTGCACATACGTCACCCTGACAATTTAACCAGAAAATGTCATCATAGAGTTAACCGTTTTGTAAAGAAGTATAACAAACAATGAACGATAAAAATTATTCTTGGAAAGGAAGCCCGAATGCAGGCTTCGTGCTTAGCCTGCTCGCGCTATTCGGTGGGATTGCCTTTCTGGCTTTAGGCTTTATCGGTTAATTGATTTTTAACAAAAAGGCGTTCTCAAGGGTAGTTGCTCAAGCAGTAACTGCCCTAAATAATTTAATAAGAGTGGCAAGCAAGAAGCAATCATTGTTTCTCAGGCGTTTAATTGGAGACTGCACTTTTATTCCGAGGCATTGTGCGAATTAAATGGTTTGAATTGATAATAACGATACAACGTGTAAAGGTCAAACCATCCAGCCACAAGCGCAAGGGTTAATCCAATGACAATTACACCTCTAAAAACCGATCCAGCACCGAAGATACTTAGAAAGATAATCAGTTGATTGAAACTGACTTCGCCGAAATTTTCTAGACCAGGGAAATAACTGATCCCCAGAGTTAATCCTAATAAGCTGAGAACAAGGATCACGGGAAACGTAAAGCTGATCACCATTGTCACAGCAAATGAGCTTAATAAGTTAGAGATTGGTTTCATCATCATTAAAGATCTTAGACCTGACTAGGTTGGAGTTCCTATCGGAAAACTACCTACTACCATAGGGGAACTTACCTATGGTTGCGGGGATAATGTCAGAAATCTTAAATGTTTATTAAAAATCTTGTTGAAGTTGGGTAACAACTGTTGGCTTCTATAACAAAATCAAGAGTTTGTCTACTTTCTAAAGTGGAAAAGTGGCGTTAACTTCTGTATATAATTATTGAGTCCCATTTCAAATAACGATTGGTTAGTGCAGCTAATTTCCTTGTTCATTTTGGGATGCTTGTTGTGCCGCTTCACGAGCTTGCAATAACCATTGATCAAACTGCTCTTGATTTTCCTTGATCCAGGTTTCGGCATGACGCTCAATATCTTGCGGTGAATCTTCTCCATTGCGCATTTTGCCATTTTGAGCACTGATATCCTCTCTCGGAATTTCAACTAACTCAAAGAATTGGGTTGCCGCTACGTTTTCATCCACAAATTCCTGATTAGCTAATATTCGTATCTGATCAACCGCAAAGCCCAAATTTTTCCCCTGGAATGTCGTTGTTTCTTCTGAAATATTGCCTTGTTCTTTGGGGAGAGAGGTATAAGGCACTTCTAGCCAATCGACGTCTTGTCCTCGGATTAATACACTACTCACCCATAATGGCGTCCAAGTGTAGTATAAAATGGGTTGGCCTTGTTCATAACGAGTGATCGTATCCGCAATCAGTGCAAAATACTGTCCCTGATCATGTTCAACCGTGTCCCTTAATCCATATTGATCTAAATGATGTTCAATCACAAGCTCGCAACCCCAGCCAGGATTACAACCGGTTAAATTTGCCTTGCCATTGCCGTCCGTATCAAATAATTTGGCAATTTCTGGGTCTTGTAAATCTTGAAGATTGCGAATATTGTATTTTTCAGCAGTGGCTTTATCGATGGAATAGCCTTGTATGACATTATCGACCAAGACTCCCATGCGTTCCATTTTTTCATCACCGCCACTATTGTTGTAGAAATTGCTGTGCAACCTTTCCCAGTGGTCAGCAATAAAATCAATGCCGCCATTGGCTAAGTCGGTGTGCATGGTTGCATATTCTAATTCTTTGGGAGTTTGTATATCATAACCGAGTTCCTCTAGCCCCATATTGACAATTTCGGTTTGGAATTTTTCTTCTAAAACACTGTAAGCAGGAGTTACTTTAATACCTGCTCCTGGTTCCTCAAATGTTGCTTTGGCTGCGTTTTGAGTTAAGGATTGACAACCCGCCACTCCCATCAATAAAGCGATGGTAGTTGCCAAGGTAGCAAGAGATTTGTAATTGGCTTGGATCATTATTATTAAGTTTTAGGAAATAGGATTGTAATCTCGGGATTATAAATAAGTTCTAATACTTTAGAAATATAATTTTTAAAGTTAGATAAAATGACTATTTTTTTCAAAAATTAAACAAAAACTAATTGCTGGTATTGTCCCTCTATTTACAATAGTGAAATTTTTGCTAATTCAATCATACTCTTATTTTAGAGAGAGATTTTGAAAATGAGCGTCGCTATGACATAAGATTTAACGTTGTGTTTCTTCACTAGCGCGACGATAAAACGGAATCAATTCAAGGGTTAGAAGCAGCAGTTTTCGGGAAACAAAGTCTCATGTTTGTGAAACCGTTAGTTGGGGTTGTTGTTCTAAAGCTGTGATCATTTCCATAAATTCTTGTTCAAAGCCGACTTGAGCCCGGTTTGTTTTTCCGCCTAAATAAAGGGTATTGTCAGTTTGTAAAGCCCAAATTTGGGAGTGAGAAACATAACTCATCATGACTCCCGCCATAAGTAAAGCAAAGCCTGTATAGACAATGGGGATGCCAGGGTCAGCTTTGATTTGTAAGCCCGTGGAACCGATTAAATCTTGAACTTTTAAAGTCATGCCTTCCACTTCAATTCCCATCCCTGGGCGAACCACGCCTGTTAATTCTCCTGCTGTATCGTATACCAACAGCGTTCCTTTTAAATCACGGGTCAGCAGCGATACCCCTTTACTCAGATCCGGCTTAATGGGAACCCAAGTTCCCCACAAACGGCCTCCTCCTTGATTCTCTAATTGCGCCATGGGCAACTTGAAAACAGGACTATTATTCAGTTGGACTTTGACGGCAGAAATGCCCCAGTCCGTTTGGTAAATGGTGACCCCGTCGTAGCGTAGGGGTTGGTTGACGTGAATGGTTTTCTGTTTCAGTTCGTTGCCTTCGAGATCAACCACTGATAAGTCAGAATAAAACTGATCAATTTCTCCTGCATTGGTGTAATCAATCCAGAAATCATTCACTCGTACTGTCCAGTCTTTTGGAATCTGCGATCGCGCCAATTTTCCTGCTTCAATAATATTTTTGATTTGGAAGGTTTCCCCGCTGGCAACTTTTTCTTGGGCCATAAATCCAGTAAAGGCCCCCCAAATTGCCCCAGCTAAAATAATTAACATGCTGGCATGAACCACAATGGGGCCAATGCGCCCAATGAGTCCTTTCCGGGCATACAGTTGATTTCCCTCTTGAAAAATTTGGTAGCGATGTTGTTTTAATTGCCCAATCACTTGTTCCAGTGAATGATTGGGAAGTTCTGTACTTAGCGCCAGTTTTTCAAATTGACCGGGACGTTTATAATACTGCCAACGTCGGGCTGATTTTAGGGTGGGAAGTTGGCGGGTAAAGGTACAGGCGGTTAAACTGCTGCCAAAAACCACCAGTAACGTAACAAACCACCAGGTGGTATAGACATGGTCTAGTCCCAATGTCAGAATGAATTGCCAGGAAATAAAACCGAGAATGGCGGGATCTTCCGGGTAATTATTTTGGTAAAATTCAACCGATTGGCCTTGTTCGATCACTGTACCGGAAACGCTAAACAGCGCGATCGCGAGGAGTAAAACAATCGCCAGGCGCAAATCGGCTAAACGAGCAATTAACTTGTGCCATCCTTGTTTAATCCAGGAAAATCCCAAATTTGTTGTCTGATTGGTCATTATAATTTTCTAAAATCGATCCACAGGTAAGCGCAATAATAGAGAAAAGACACCAAACCCAATGAGCAATGCCCCACTCACTGGGGTGATCCAACTTCCCCAACGCCGAAATTCCAGAAACTTTTTAATAGAAGCGGTAAACGTTCCAGCAATCACTAACGGCATGACATAACCTGCTGTATAGGATAACAGCAATCCAGCTCCCAAAATTAAATCTTGACTGCTGGCAACCCATGCCAATAAAGTCGCTAACACGGGAGTACTACAGGGAGACGCCACTAAGCCAAAGGTTAATCCTAATAAGTAGGAACGCACTGGCGTGGGAAAATCTTCTTTAATCCATTCTGTGCCGCCGAAGGAAGGAAATCGCAAGGGCAGAATTTCTAATAAATTTAACCCCATAATAATCGCGATCGCGCTGACAATTAGGGGCAATCCGACACCAATTTGTCCATAAACTTGACCAAAGCCGGCGGCAAATATCCCTAATCCCGCTAGGGTGGTGGCTAATCCTAAGGCAAACCAACTTGTTTTCCAGAAGGCATCGCTTCGTCCTTCAGTCTCCGACCCGCCGATATACCCAATCGTAATGGGCAACATAGATAGCATACAAGGGGTCAAACTGGTGAGTAAACCTGCCAGAAAAATAATCCCAATACTCAAGGGGGTTAGCTGATTTAATTGTTCCGATACTAACTGATCGGCAAATTGTTGCAGTTGATAAAGAAATAATTCTACCTTTTCTAGCATGAAGTAACCAGCGGTGAGTTTAATCTGCCTTCTGCTTGGATCATAGCTCAATTGATTGGAATTTCCCTTGCTGTAACGGAAGATAGATTGACCTAACCAACATTTAGGGTTAAGATGGCTTCTACTTTCATTCAGCAATTTCAACTTAAAACTTACTTATTTATGGGATTAAACTTACTAAAACCAAGGCAAAACTCCAGGAAAGAATCACTTTTGGGATCACAAATTTTTATTTGCTCAAAACAAGAATTGCGAAACCAAGGAAAAATTTTCTAGAGTCCCTTTGAAGTCAGAGATTACGCTTTCCTAAACGGAAGGGGCCTGCTCTGACCGTTGGTCAACTTCCCAGTCTAATAATTGACAATTAACCGTCAATAATTGACAATTAAATCAATATAGCGAGCAAGCTCTAATGGTGAAACAAACTGAGACGAAGCGTCAGGAATCATCAATCAAAAGTAATAAAACTCAGGTTGTATTCCAATTCTCGATCACCAAGCTAGACTTGCCAATTCTTAAAATTTATCGCTGATCATGAATGATCGCTTCTTTCATTAGATTAATTTGACTCCAACGTTGAACTATAATTGATCTTTCTTTCGTGAATGCTGCCCACGTCTAATGCTATGACTGCTTTACCTGCGCCACAATCTTCTTCCTCCAATCATTCTTTTCAAAGAAAAATTAGCAAAACAGAAACCCCGGTTTCCACATTAAAAGAATTGGTGGCAAATTTAAGCCGTGAGCAAAATAAAGTTCAAAATTTATTAAGTTCCCTTGGCTTTGCCCTTCGCAGTTTTAACAATCTCAATCAATTTTTAGAAATCATTCCGTTAATGGCAGCTCGGGTTTCTGATACGGACGGAAGTGCTCTTTTACTGTATCAAGGGGAAGGAAAAGTAACTTTAGAACAACTTCACTGTCAAGGCGGCTTAGCCTGTCAAGACATTCGACGCAGCATTTCGAAAGTGACTCGTGAATTAGCCAAAACCCAGACCGCGCAAGGAGAAGAAACCCCGCCGCTGGATCAACTGATTCAAAATGCCTTGCCCAGTGATATTCAGCTGTTTGGAACTCCAATTTTAGCAAAAGGGGAAGAACGGGGACGGGTTTACGTGTTCACGCGCGATCGCGATTATGATTGGACTTTAAGCCGCCAGAAATTAGTGCAATTGGTGGCTGACCAAGTCGCAGTTGCCATTGCCAATAATGACTTAGCCGAAGAAGTCCGTCAAAAAGAACGGCTCGATCGCGAATTAGAAGTCGCCACCGATATTCAATTCCATCTCCTCCCTCGCAAATACCCGAAAATTAAAGGACTCGATTTGGCCGCCGCCTGTCAAACTGCCAACCGGGTGGGCGGAGACTATTACGATTTTATCCCGGCTAACTACGACCAACGACAAATTCAAACAGAAACAGAAGAGAACAATGCTGCCAGTACCGTTCCTTGGAGTATTGTCATTGGGGATGTGATGGGAAAAGGCGTTCCTGCCGGCTTAATCATGACCATGACTAGAGGCATGTTGCGGGCAGAAGTCTTAAACCACCACTCCCCATCGAAAATCCTGGAACACCTCAACCGGGTCATGTACGATGACTTAGAAAGTTCCCATCGCTTCGTAACACTATTTTATTCCCAATATGACCCGAAAACGCGACGTTTATCCTACAGCAACGCTGCCCATAATCCCCCTCTATGGTGGCAAGCTAGCACCAATACAGTTCACCGTTTAGATACGGTGGGGATGTTAGTGGGACTGGATACCAACTCCGAATACGAAGATGATAGTGTTCAACTTGCCCCAGGAGATACTGTCTTGTACTACACCGACGGCTTTACCGATGCCGTTAATGCCAAAGGACAACGCTTTGAAGAAGAAAACTTAATCGACTCCTTCCAGTGGGCAGCGCAACAGCAATATTCCCCAGAAGCGATTGTTCAACATCTTTTTGAGAGGGTAAAAGCATTTATGGGAAGCCAAAAACGCTCGGTAGATGATATGACCTTAGTTGTCATGCAAGTTAAAGATGAGGCGGTTTAACGCGCCATCCTTCATCGGTGCAAACTCCATCCAGGGGAATATCCCAACTATCCGCCGGCAATTCCGGGACAAAGGTAACATCAAAAATAATGCCAATTTTGGGAATATCTTGCCATTGCGGTTGATGAAACAGCCGATCATAAAAACCGCCTCCGTATCCCAAACGATACCCCCGCGAATCACAAGCCACAGCCGGCACAAAAATTAAATCCACGGCTTCGGGAGAGCAGGTTGGGGCTTCCGGCAAGGGTTCTCTGATACCAAACGCCCCTTTCACTAAAGGATCTCCCGGCTGCCAAAAATGCCAACTCAATTCATTCTCGACACAACGGGGAACGCCCCAATAATAGTCACGCAATTCAAATAGGGGATCCAGATTGGGCTCGTTACGAAAATAAAAATAATTCAGAATGGTTCCCCCTGGGGAAACGACAGGGGAATCGTCTAAGTATTGACGCAACTGTTCACACAGGGCTTGGCTTTTACTGTGCCATTCTTGTTGCGATAGTTTCTTTCGGGCTTGAAGCAACTCTTGACGCAGTTGTTTTTTCTCTATCATTTTCCATCCCTTCTTTTTAGCAATGGCAAAAATTGTATTTTTCCACACATTCCTCTACGGAGTATGGTATGCTTGTAAAGTTTTGTTAAAAACAATCATCGCAACCAAATGAGTAATGCCCTTAATCATCATTATTAATGATTTTGGCTAGCGATATTTAACGAAACTCAACAATTCTACCAGCAACTTACTGTCCACGTATTAACTCAACGGAGAACACATTTAATTTCATGACCCAAAAGTTGGCTAGGAAGCCCGCCCTTAATTCTGAAATTCGATTGCGAGATATTATCAAAACCATCCCAAAAGAGTGCTTTCAGAAAAATCCTCGCAAGGCTTGGTTATCCGCTTTAATCAGCGTTATTGCCACCAGCATTGGCTATGTCGCAATTAGCTATTTTCCTTGGTTTCTGCTGCCGTTTGCTTGGATTTTTACAGGCACAGCGCTAACCGGTTGTTTTGTGATTGCCCATGATTGCGGCCATCGTTCTTTTGCTAAAAAAATTTGGGTTAATGATCTAGTCGGTCACATTTTCTTACTTCCTTTGATCTATCCCTTTCATAGCTGGCGTGTTCTCCATAATCTCCATCATCAACACACCAATCAGTTAATGGTAGACACGGCTTGGCACCCCTGGTTGCCAGAAGAATATGAGCAAACGCCAAAGTTCTTGCGTTCTTTGTTTAGTCTGTTTCGCGGACGTTTATGGTGGCTTTCCTCAATCCTCCATTGGGGACGTTTTCACTTTAATCCTTCGTTAGTGAAGCCCCGTGAACAAGGAAAAGTCAGCTTATCCATCGCAACAGTTGCAATTTTTGCCCTTGTTTTTTTCCCAACGTTATTTCTAACCACAGGCATTTGGGGAGTGGTTAAGTTTTGGTTAGTGCCTTGGCTGGTTTATCACTTTTGGATGAGTACTTTTACCTTAGTTCATCATACCGATATAACCATTCCGTTTCGCCCCAAAAGCAGTTGGAATGAAGTTGAAGCACAACTGAGCGGGACAATTCATTGTCACTATCCTCGCTGGGTTGAGTTTCTTTGTCACGACATCAATGTCCATATTCCCCATCACATTTCCGTTGCAATTCCTTCTTATAACTTACGTCTAGCTCACGAAAGTTTGACGCAAAACTGGGGATCCTATTTAAAAGTACGGCATTTTTCTTGGGAAATGCTCAAGGAGATTGTTGATCAGTGTCATCTTTATGATCGGCAAAATGCTTATCTATCCTTCAAAGCGTACAAGGAAATGCAGTCCGAAAAGTTGTAAAGCAGTTGCTGCTTATGGGTTACAAAACATTAAACTTTACGACATTGAACAACGCATCTTAAAAACAACGTGCTACTGTCTAGGATGGTGAGAATACAGTTGCAATTGGAAGTAAAAGAGGAGAACACCTTGAACTGGGAACTGGAAAACGCACAAAATTCCGCACAAGAAGAAGTTCGCGATTACGTGGCACAGCTTCAACTGCACATGACATTACAAGCCCGCAACTTAGTCCCAAGTTTGACTCAAGCTAGAGATAGCCGTGAGCAATTGCTACAAGAAACTCAAGCCAATGTTGAAAAACTGGCATCTCGTCAAATTTAAATCATTGAATTAAATTAAAACTAATATCCCTCTCCCGTCAAAAAGTATAGATTACTTTGGCGGGAGATTCTTTTGGTTCCTCGTTACGGCCTAAGGTTTAAGGTTAAAAAAATGGATGCCATTCCTTTCAGTGTCATTGGGAAATTTGTTGTCGTTATTCTTGCCGCTTTAGCAGTTACAGTTGTTCTCAAACGCCTTTTACGTAAGAATTTATTACCGAGAATTGGCATTGCTTTAGGAACCAGAGAAGCCATTGCCATTATTATTAGTTATAGTAGTGGAGCCTTTGTTTTTATCAGCCTCTTGCAAGCGATTGGGATTAATCTTTCTTCCTTTACTTTCTTAGCCGGTGGCATTGGCATTGGCATTGGATTTGGTTTACAAGAAGTGGCGAAAAATTTTAGCAGCGGTTTAACGTTGCTGTTTGAACAAAAAATTAAAGCAGGAGATTTTGTGGAATGGAATGGCATGACCGGCTATATTGATGAAATTTCTCTGCGTTCCACTGTTATTCGTACGATTGTGGGACGACATATTATTGTTCCCAATCGTTTTTTAGTGGAAAATCAGGTTATTAATTGGACCTATGATCAATCCAAAGGATGGGCAATGGTTGAAGTGAGTGTTGCCCAAGAAAGCGATACCGTTTTAGTGGTAGAAATTCTTTTAGACTCTGCTTACATGGAAGAAACGGTTTCTTATGAAAAACCGGCGTCCGTATTTTTTACAGGATTTGGGGATAATTCTTTAAATTTTCAACTGTGGGTTTGGGTTAATCAAGTGGATCAAAAACATATTACAGAAAGTTCACTACGGTTTATTATTGAATATAATTTACGAACTTATGGGATTAAACTGGCTACCCCGCGCTTAGGAGTCTGGTATCCCGCCCCTTCCGCTCAAAGCGTTTCTCATGATGAAAAGCCCACATCCAGTTCAGAAACAGAAACGGAAACTGAAGATAATGAAACAACTTCTGTGGCGTTCCCTCATTTGTCTAAAACCGCATTTCCTTCTCGTCCTTTAGTTCTCAGAAATTTATTAAAAAAAGTTAGCTATTTTCAAAATTGTTCTGAAATTGAGTTGAAAAAGCTCATCGAAATTGGCTATCGCAAACGACTGCAAGCTGGAGATATTTTATATCGAGAAGGGGATCCTGGAGATACCTTTTATATTATTTTATCGGGTTCGGTGGAATATTATGTGGAAAAACTGGCACAAACGCCCACCGTATTAACTCCTGGGGAATTTATTGGCGAGCTATCGTTAATGTTAGGATTGCGGCGGACAGTTACGGTAAGAGCAAGAGAAGAAACGACTTTATTTGCAATTAATAAAGAAGGATTTGTCACTTTATTAAAAGAGCAACCGCAGTTATATGAATTAATCGTTGTCGAATTAGGAAAAGCGCAACAAGAGCTATCCCAACAACAAAAACAATTACGGGAATTAGGGTTATTAAATTATCAAGAATTGGATAAAAATCCTGTGGCTTGGGTACAACGTCAATTCGACAAATTATTTAATCGTTAATCTCTCGAAATCGACATTTGATGAGAGTTATAAACCAGCGTTGGTAACTGAATTTGCTCGACCACAGGGGTACAACCAAGCCAATGGCGAGAGCGCTCAGCAAATTGTTCTGCATCGCCGCTGACACAAAAGCGAGTGGGGGCAGGGGGTTGCATATTTTTTAATCCCATTAACTCTAATTCTTTTTCGGTGGCCATGACCACATGTTCTGCCGGATCAATAAAGTTGACAGTGGAGGGTAATAATTCCCCTAAAATCGGGGCTAAATAAGGATAATGGGTACAACCGTAAACTAAGGTATCAATTTGCTTTTCTTGCAAAGGGGCTAAATACCCTTGTGCCACTTCTCGCACATAGGGATCATTCAGTCGATTTTGTTCAATAAGCGGCACAAATTCCGGGCAACTGACTTGCCAGACTTTTCTGGTATGATTGACTTCGAGAATGGCTTGTCGGTAAGCATTGCTGGTTGCTGTAGCTGGGGTAGCAATGACACCAATGCGTTCACCAATTTCCACTGCGGCTCGGGCACCGGGTAAAATTACCCCTAAAATGGGAATTTCAAATTCCGACCGTACGGTTTCTAGGGCCAGTGCTGAGCAGGTATTGCAGGCCATGATTACCATTTTGACGTTTTGGGCCGCCATCCAGTGGAGAATTTCACGAACAAATTGTAAGATTTCACTGTAGGAACGGGTGCCATAAGGAAGACGAGCGGTATCGGCAAAATAGAGAAGGGATTCTTGAGGAAGCTGTCGATAGAGTTCCCGTAAAACCGTTAATCCCCCGAGACCGCTGTCAAAAACGCCAATACGATGTTTTGGAATGGCTGGCTTTTGGAAAGGTGACGATACATGATTGGTCAACAGATTAATCCCCCGTAACGCATTCTTGGATACTTAGTGACTTGTGATGGGTTAATTGTTTTAAGAGGTTCTATTGCGTTTGGCGTACATACTGCAAGATGCCGTCGGCGATCGCGTCTGCCATCCGTTGGCGAAAATCGGGATTGGCTAAACGCGGCGCATCTTGTCGCCCGGTAACAAACCCCACTTCCACTAAAACCGCTGGCATGGCGGAATTGCGCAACACATAGAAATTAGCCTTTTTCACCCCGCGATCGCGCATATTAATTTTGCTGATAATACTGCGTTGAATGGCTTGTGCTAACCCCTTACCACTGGAATAGTAGAAGGTTTCGGTGCCATTGACATCTTGACGCTTCATACTAATCGCATTGGCATGAACGCTAATAAAGAAATCCGCATCAGCTCGGTTTGCCATTTCCGTTCGTCCTTCCAAGCTGACAAACCGATCGCGCCGCCGGGTCATTTTCACTCTGATGCCATTACTTTCTAGGGTTTGACGAACATGATCGGAAATGGGCAATACCACATTTTTTTCTTGCAAGCCGCCAATGCCGACAGCACCGGGGTCTTTGCCGCCATGCCCAGGATCCAACACCACCAACAAATCCTCTTGGTTATTCCCCCGAGGAGCCGTTGGCGATGAAGGTTGGGAAGACCTGCCGGTATCAACGTTCGGTACGCGAATGCTTTGCCGTTCTCGTTGCCCTTGCCTAACAAAATTGGAAACATTGTTGCGGGAGGCCGTTTGTGATTGGCGCAACTTCACAGCTAAAGTATTCTCATTGAGTTGATTCACGCGATCGAGAATACTGACCCCAGGAGCAGATTGAATCTGGACAAGCACCGTTTCCGGATCCGCTTGACGAACCCGAATTTGGGAAACGGGACTATTTCGGGTCAATTCAGGCCCTTGTACCGGATCAGCTAACTTGGCCTTGGGAATTTTTATTTCATAAACCCCACTGACCGGATCCCAAGTCCCGGTTCCGGTAATCGGTTGATTGGCCCGTACCATTAACTGATTGTCCACTAAATCCACTGCTTGCACTACCGTTGGCTGAGATTGATTGCCAGTTGGTTGAGACTGATTGGCGGTGTCTTGCAGTCCTTGAGGCAACGGCGGACTGGGAAGATTTTCCCGCACCGCTTCCATGCTGCTGCTCGGCAAAAGCACAATGCCTCCGTCTTTCCAACTCGTGGGCAGTGCTTTCCAATTGGGGCTGGCTTCATTGACATGCAGAGTGACCTGAGGCGGGGAGTTGTTACGGCTCGCTTTAAACTCGGCATAACCAATGCCATACTTCCCAACCGGTAAAATTGTGGGGAGATTAGAAGGCAATTGGGCTCCTGGCAACCGAAAGGAAATCCGTTTTTTATTGTCGCTGCGTTCTACCTCAATCTCTTGTTGCGGCGAACGCGCTAAGCGCAATAACAAGCCGCTGCGAGTCACTTGGAAGTCAGGATGATTCCGTTTACTCAAATTGCCGGTTTGAGAACGCCCTGTTTCTAACAAAGGGGAATTGTTGGCAGAAGCATTCCTTTCCTTGGTCCCTAACGTCTGCTCAGGAGGATTGACCTGCCGTTGGGTTTGACGTTGGGGAGAGGGCAATTCCACAGACCACCGCTTGGCAGTGGTGCGGCGAATTTTGACCTGTTCCGGGTTGACGGTGTAGCCTGGCGCAAGTTCTACCACTAGCCGAGTGGTTCTTTCTTTAAATTGGCCGACCCGTACTTCCTTAATGCGACCTCCCACCGGTTGATTGACTAAGGAATGACCGAGAATCGTTCCAGGCAAGTCAATCACAACTCGGGTGGGATTAAAAATTAATTGCGCTTTTGGTTGTACGGTTTCCTCCGTTTGAAACACCAGGCGATTGTTGTCTTCATTAAATCGCCAAAAGGTGAGCTTTCCTGCTTGGGCAGGGGCAGCTGTTAGCGCCGTTGCTACTAGAGAACCGATTAATAACGAGGCTCGTTTCACAAGTCCTACTCCTCACACGCATGTTTGCGTTCTAGATCATTATTGGGAACATAGCATAACCGTAGCCATTAAGAGATCAGTTTATCTGATCTGACGGTTTGACTATCATTTTAAGTTCCTTCTTGTTCAGAAGTTTCGGCTTCAGTTTCCGATCCTTCTGGTAACACCACTCGTAAAAAGGGAGGGGCAAGGAAAGTCGTTAGAATCACCATTACAATAATGGCAGCTTCTGTGGACGGAGAAAGGGCGCCACTGGCTGAGCCCACTCCAGCAAAAACCAAACCCACTTCGCCACGGGGAATCATTCCGACACCAATGGCGAGTTTATTAATGTCAGGACGGCCAAAAATCGTAAATCCAGCCATCGCCTTGCCAATAATGGCCACCACAATGAGAAATGCCGCTAAAATTAAGCCTTCCCGATTACTGGGAACGGCCGGGTTTAAAACGCCGAGATCGGTTCTGGCACCCACACAAACAAAGAAAACAGGAACCACCAAATCAGCAACGGGTGCCACTTGTTCTTCCAGTTCTTTGCGTTTGTCAGTTTCTGCTAACACTAAGCCGGCAGCAAAGGCGCCTAAAATGGCTTCCAAATTAATTGCCGTTGCAATATAAGCCAACGTAAAAGCAAAAACCAGCGCGGTTAAAAGCAACTGCCCTCGGGTATTCATTTCCTTAACCATTCCGATGAGAAAGGGACTTAAAAACCGTCCGATTAAAATGGTTCCCACTAAGAAAGCGGCAGCACTCACCACTAAATAAAGGATATTGCTGACTTCAATGTTGCCGGTTTTAATGAGACTGGCAACAACCGCTAAAATAATAATTCCCAACACATCATCAATGACCGCTGCCCCAATAATGATTTGTCCTTCTTGGGAGTTTAAGCGTCCTAATTCGGCTAAAACTTTGGCGGTAATACCAATACTGGTTGCTGTCAAGGCAGCGCCGGCAAAAATGGCTGGAACCGCAGGCACGCCAAATAGATAATATAAACCGCCGGTTCCTGCCACAAAGGGAGCCACGACTCCGGTAATGGCAACTGCAGCAGCTTGTGGGCCCACGCGCAATAATTCTTTGAGGTCAGATTCTAAACCAATCTCAAAGAGTAAAATCACCACCCCCAATTCTGAAAGGACGATGATGACTTCACTTTGGGCTTCAAAGACCGCTGGGGCAGACTCGGGCTGGAGATCGGTGGTTCGTTCTAAAAAGGCAATAATGAGGGAATCTTCGGCAGCGGCACCGGTTTCCGGAAAGACGAGCACGCCTAATACGGAAACGCCGATGACCACACCGCCGACTAATTCGCCTAAAACCGGGGGCAAGTTAATGCGAGAACAGAGTTCTCCCCCAATTTTGCTGGCAATGTAAATCGCAACTAAGCTGAGTAAGACACTAGCGAGGACAATCGCGCCCTCTGGTTCTTGTGCTGTTTCTTCTTCTGCCGTTGCGAGCAATGAGAAAGGGCTAAGATTAATCATCGCCACACTAAAATAATTTAATTGAGCAACAATCATGCTGTATTGATTTACAGAATTTCTTTCTAATTAACGATACAACAATCCTGCCAATGAGGATATCAGTTTCCTTCATGTTTTAGTTGGCGTTTTTTCGATACCAATCAATTGTATTTTTTAATCCTTCCTTGAATGGGGTTTGAGCCGTAAAACCAAATCGTTCTTTCGCCCGTTGGGTATCTAAACAACGACGCGGCTGACCATTGGGTTTGTCGGTTTCCCAGACCACTTGGCCATCAAAGTTCATTAGGTCACAAATCAGTTCCACTAACGCTTTGATCGACACTTCTTCATTTGTTCCCAAATTAACCGGTTCTGGATCATCATAGCTTTGGGTTGCCATGACAATCCCTCGGGCTGCATCCTGCGAATAGAGAAATTCTCGGGTGGGACTGCCATCTCCCCAAACGGGCAGCTTCTTTTCCCCTTTTTGTTGGGCTTCGTGAACTTTTCGGATTAGGGCCGGGATCACATGAGAACTCCGAGGATCAAAGTTGTCTTCCGGTCCATAAAGGTTCACCGGAAGCAGATAGATGCCGTTGAAGCCATATTGTTGCCGATACGCTTGCAGTTGCACCAGCAGGGCTTTTTTGGCAATCCCGTAGGGGGCATTGGTTTCTTCAGGATACCCATTCCAAAGGTCATCTTCATGGAAGGGAACTGGTGTAAATTTGGGATAGGCGCAGATGGTTCCCACACAAACAAACTTGGCTGCCCCAGCTTGATAAGCGGCATGGATCAGTTGAGTTCCCATCATTAAGTTGTCATAAAATAGTTCTGCCGGTTTTTCCCGGTTTAAGCCGATGCCGCCAACATGGGCCGCGAGATGGATAATGATGTCTTGCTGATCGCAAATGGCTTGGCAGTTTTGGTATTGCCGCAGGTCACAATCGCGCGATCGCGGCACGGTAATGTTCTCTCGTTGCGCCCCCGCTTGATACAGTTGGTCAATTACCTGACGACCTAAGAATCCAGCACCGCCAGTGACAACAATCCGTTTATCTTTTAAATCCAGCATCGTGATGTTACTCTCCTGCAACAAGTATTCAGAAATAACTCCCCACCGAGACGGTGAGGAGAGAGCGATTTAATAAGACATAGAACCGACGTTTTGACGGATATAGGCATTGTCTTGAATGCGTTCCCCTTGTGTTTCAGGGGGGGTAATGCCTAGGGCTTCCAAGTCGGCATCTACCATTAACTTCACCAGTTGTTCAAAATTCACGGAGGGTTCCCAATTGAGTTTTTGC
This sequence comes from Halothece sp., assembly GCA_042218725.1. Taxonomy (GTDB): domain Bacteria; phylum Cyanobacteriota; class Cyanobacteriia; order Cyanobacteriales; family Rubidibacteraceae; genus Halothece. The sequence continues at coordinate 18,377 of JBDGQV010000226.1, forward strand.
TTGGTCGTTGTGGGATCGCCAATTAACAAATCAACTTCTGTCGGCCGCAAATATCGTTCATCAAACCGCACATAATCTTGCCAGTTCAGGTTGACATAACCAAAGGCCAATTCTAGAAATTCCCGTACAGAATGGGTTTCCCCCGTAGCCACTAAGTAATCGTCGGGCTCTTGTTGTTGTAACATGAGCCACATTGCTTTAACATAGTCCTTGGCATATCCCCAGTCCCGTTTGGCATCAAGGTTCCCCATATAGAGACATTTTTGTTGCCCAGCAATAATGCGCGCGATCGCGCGAGTAATTTTCCGGGTCACAAACGTTTCCCCCCGTCGGGGCGATTCATGGTTAAATAAAATCCCATTGCAAGCAAATAAGTTATAAGATTCCCGATAGTTGACAGTTTGCCAATGGGAATAAACTTTCGCGCAAGCATAAGGACTGCGGGGATAAAACGGGGTGGTTTCTTTCTGGGGAATGTCCTGCACTTTCCCAAACATTTCCGAGGAACCGGCCTGATAAAACTTCACCTCAATCCCAGTCCGATTTTGATAATCACGGATGGCTTCTAACAAGCGCAAGGTTCCCATTGCTACAGTATCTACCGTATATTCCGGGGCATCAAAACTGACCCGAACATGAGACTGTGCCCCCAGGTTATAAATTTCCACGGGCTTAACCGTTTCTAAGATACGGCGCAACGTCGTGCCATCGGTTAAATCCCCATAGTGCAGAAATAATCTGGCATCTTCTTGGTGAAAATCCACATAAATATGATCAATGCGATCTGTATTAAAGGTTGAGGTTCGACGAATCAGCCCATGAACTTCATAGCCTTTTTCTAACAATAGTTCACTCAAGTAAGAGCCGTCTTGACCGGTAATTCCGGTGATTAATGCAGTTTTTCTGTCGGTCATGTTGGTCAGTTCATCCTTTGATTTTCAAAATTGGAACACCACTCCCATTCCTCAGCGGGACTTCGGTGAAATCACCAGCGGTAAAATTACGGAACGCACTCCCGCTTCAGCCTTGCCTAACCCCAATTGTGTAATTGAGGCCTAGTATCCACCATTATCTTGAGGCAAGAGAATTACCCCAATTGTTTTGATAATGACCCAAAAATCGAGCAACCAGTTCCGAAAATTAACATAATAGACATCCATATTAACCCGTCTTTCATAAGGAATGTCATTACGTCCTGAAACTTGCCATAATCCAGTAATTCCTGGTCGAATGGTCAAAATTTTATCAATATGGCGACCATACTTATATAACTCTTCTGGAACTAACGGACGCGGCCCCACGACACTCATATGTCCTTTCAAAACGTTCCAAAATTGCGGAAATTCATCGAGACTGGTATAACGTAAAAATTTCCCCACGGGGGTGATTCGCGGATCATCTTTCAGTTTAAAATTCTCCTCGTATTCCCGCCGCAATTCTGGATGTTTTAACATTAAACGCTCCATCACTGCATCAGCATTCTTGACCATGGTTCGAAACTTAATACAGCGGAACGGTTGATAATTTTTGCCAATCCGTTCTTGAATATAGAATACAGGACCCGGCGAACTCACTTTAATCAAAATGGCTAATAATAAATAAAGCGGAGAGCAGAGTATTAAAACCGCCAGCGAGAAGACAATATCAAATAATCGTTTGAAACATTCTCCATCTTTGGCGGCCAGAGCAATGGTTTTGTCTTTTTTTTGAGTGACAAATGGGTCAACGCTACGTTTAATTGCACCTCGTAAAACCTTAACGGAGATAAGTTGGCTTTGAGCAGTCATCTTATTCTTTTCACTTCACTTCACACCACACACACCCCATCATAAAGCCACAAGCTGAAACAAGCGAACTTATTGATGGCGACAAATACTTACTCTATTGTTCCACAATCGTTCATGACAAGAGTAGGTGTCTTGATTGTATCGAATCAATGCCTGTTGTTAGTAGGTTTTAAGAGTAGCAAGTGAGTCAAAATAAGCTCGCGATTGCACCTCAAATTGCTCTCGCTATTCTCCAACTGCAATTTTCACCAAGGTAGGGCTCAGTAAAAATTAGTACGATCCCCTGGTTTTGAATTTAATCTGAGTGTGGCACATTGCTGGTTATTTGTTATTTATTTCTCCACCTTGAGGATGGGTAATGAAGATTTTATTAACATATTTGTATTTTATTGTCAAATTTAGTGATCTGCGAGCAGGCATTAGCTTAATAAAAATTCATGCGTTCTCTTTCTTTTGTCAATGCCCAGGGAGGGGATATTTTGAGACGAAGTTTCCGGTTTTTAAGCAGATTTTTTAAAGTTAGACAAAAACTACCATTATCTAAAATTTCTTAATTACAATATACCATATCAGACAAATTTTGTCTCCTGAAAGTCCCATCAATGCGTCACTAATTAAAAATTGTAAAGCGTTGCCGACCATACTTAATCTTGGGAACTTAAAAAATGATGGATTAGGAATGTTGCATGGTTTCCTCTACAACGCCTTCTGCGTGATGAACAATATCTCTTAATTGATCCAAGGTTTGGGTAGGCGCATTTTGCCACATTCCGCGCTGATGGGCTTCTAATAATCGTTCTGCAATATCTCGCATCGCCCAAGGATTTTTGTCTTCTAAAAAATGCTGAACCGTTTCATCTAATAAATAAGCATTGGCCACCCCTTCGTACATATAATCTTCGACACATTGGGCCGTGGCATCATAAGCAAACAGATAATCCACCGTTGCTGAAATTTCAAACGCGCCTTTATAGCCATGACGCATGACGCCTTCTAACCATTTGGGGTTGACCACCCGAGAGCGATACACCCGAGTAATTTCTTCGCTTAACTGTCTTACTTTCGGGTTTTCCATCACCGAATTATCACCGAAATAGGTTTGGGGATTGTTTCCGGTAACGGAACGAATGGCAGCGGTTAATCCCCCTTGAAATTGGTAATAATCATCGGAGTCTAATAAATCATGTTCTCGGTTATCTTGATTGTGAAGTACGACTTGTAAGTTTTCTAGGCGTTTACTGAAGGCTTCCGGGGCGGCTTTTCCAATGCCTTTTTCGGTATAGGCGTAACTGCTCCAATTGATATAAGCTTGGGCTAAATCCTCATCACTCTGCCAATTTTGCGATTCAATCAAGCCTTGCAATCCTGCCCCATAGGCACCGGGTTTCGAACCGAAAATACGGTAGCGCGATCGCGCTTTCGCTTCCGATTCGGTTAAGCCTTGTTGCTGCCAATAGGCGGTTTCTTTTGCCGCTTGGCTTGCTAAGGGATTGTCTTCGGGACGTTCTTCTAAGTTGGAAACGGCTTCTACCACTTGATTGAATAAATCCAGCAGGTTGGGAAAGCCATCTCGGAAAAAGCCGGAAATGCGTAAGGTGACATCAACCCGAGGGCGTTGCAAAACCGACAGAGGAAGAATTTCAAAATCGACTACCCGACGCGATACCCCATCCCAAACCGGTTGAACCCCCAATAGGGCAAAGGCTTGGGCAATATCATCCCCGCCAGTCCGCATGGTAGCGGTGCCCCAAACCGAAATCGCCAGCGATTGGGGATATTCCCCATGATCTTGGGTATAGCGTTCAATGAGATTTTCCGCTGCTTTTCGTCCCACATCCCAAGCGGTTTCTGTGGGAATGCCCCGAATATCCACTGAGTAAAAATTCCGTCCCGTAGGCAAAACATCCGGTCGTCCTCGGGTGGGGGCACCGGAAGCACCGGGGGGGAGATAATTCCCGTTCAGTCCTTGCAATAAATGCTCGATTTCTTGATGGGTGAGTTGCAGTTTGGGAAGAAGATACTCTTGAATCCAACTGAGTTCGCTTTCTAGCCCAGAAGGGAGAGACGCAAAAGGTTTGTTGTCTAAAATATGCTCGGCAATGAGTTCCGTCGCGTAGTCTTCAATGGCGGTAATGGCATCCCCAATTAGGCGAGCGTTTGATAATTTTTGGGATAATGGTTGTGGCAGAGACTGATGGGTTTGCGCAAAAGAAACTGGCTGGTTGTAATCGCTAGTGAGGGGATCAAACTCCAAATTATACGATCGCGCGATCGCGCGGGTAATTCCCACATGATTTTGTCCAGGAGACCGAGCAATGGATAAAATTAAATCTCTCAGTTGTTCCTGTTGCGGACATTGACCAAAAATATGTAAGCCATCTCGAATTTGCGCTTCTTTCAATTCACAAAGATAGCCATCGGCAACGGTTAAAAACTCATTGATGGCATTGCGGTCAAATTCTTCAAATCCTAAGTCGCGATGCAGGTTTTCTTGAGTGGCTAAATCGGCAATTTTATCGGCAATCAAAGGAAGACGAGACGGATCTAAGGTTTGCGCTTCATAGTATTCATCAATTAATCCTTCCAATTGTTGCAATGACCCATATAATTCTGCCCGTGTCAGCGGCGGGGTTAAATGGTCTAAAATGATGCCGTGAGCGCGACGTTTGGCCTGAGATCCTTCCCCCGGATCATTGACAATAAAGGGATAAAAATGCGGAATTGGTGCCAGGGCAATTTCGGGATAACAAGTATTGCTGAGACTAATGCTTTTTCCCGGCAACCATTCTAAATTGCCGTGTTTGCCCACATGAACAATGGCTTGGGTTTGAAATTCGTGACGCAACCAATAGTAGAAGGCAAGATAATCGGGGGTTGGTTCTAAATCTGGGGAATGGTAATTTAGAGCGGGATCAACATCGTATCCCCGCGAGGGTTGGATGCCAATAAAAATATTGCCTAATTGAATGCCGGGAATGGGCAACGTTTCAGTTTGAATCTCTCCCCAACGTTGGGTTAGTTCCTGTTGTGTCTTGTCCGGAAGCGTTGCAAAATAATCGTTATATTTCTCCTTAGACAGTTGCTGTCTCACCTGACGATACGATCGCGCTTCGGTATCGTTAGTTACCCCTTCCGTTAACCATTGCATTAACTCATCGCTGCTTTGGGGGAGAGACGAAACCGTATATCCTTGGGCTTGCAACGCCTGTAGAATTTCTAGGCAACTAGCCGGGGTATCCAATCCCACGCCGTTGGCTAACCGGCCATCTTTGTTGGGATAGTTGGCAAGAATTAAAGCAACTTTTTTTTCCGAGTTGGGGGTTTTGGCCAGGGTAAGCCAATTTTTCGCTAACTCTACCACAAATTGCGCGCGATCGCGCACCGGTTCATATCCCACAACATCCGTTTCTAACTGGTTATTCCACTGCTGAGACGACTTAAAGGAAATCGCGCGAGTAATCACCCGTCCATCCACTTCCGGCAGGGCAACATTCATCGCCACATCCCGAGGGCTTAATCCTTGCATGCCAGTTTCCCATTGTTCTTTGGTTCCCCCGCTTAAAATGACTTGTAAAACCGGAACATTTAACTGTTGCCAAAAACTGCTTTGTTCCTCATCCCCAAACTTCGCCAAAGAGAAACTTGTGGTGTTTAAAATTAAATCAATGTCGGAAGAATAACTTAAAACCTCGGCTTGCACTTCTTCTTGACTTAACGCAGACGCAAAGATGGGAACGGGAACAATATTGCGCTCGGCAAGTTCTTCACACAACAGATCAATCGGTGCGGTGTTGCCCGCTAAATAATGAGCCCGGTAAAACAGAATTGCGACTTTTCCCTGAGCGGTTTCCGGTTGGGGAACAACCGAAGATTCATAAATGCCCACCCGAGGAACTGATTGCACGCCAGGGGGTTGATAATTTTTGTCGCACCCTAAATCCGCCACAAATTGCAAAGCGTGAGAACAATTTGCCACGCCTCCTTCACTGAAATATCGCCAGAGTTGGTTCACTGCTGAAAGGGAAGCTGTGGAATGGCTAATTAATGTTGGATCAGCGCGATCGTCTCCTGGTAAGGTAAATAATAAGGCACCGTTTTCTTCTGCCGTTTCTTTAACCACTTCTAAGCCATAAGACCAATAGGCGCGTCCTCCCAACAACCGTAAAATAATAACCTTAGCTTTACTTAAAACGCTTTCTGCATAAGTATCAATACTTAATTCTTGTTGAAGGTTTAAAATATTGGCAACTCGTACTTCTGGAAAATCGGAAGGAAGTTGCGAAACCGCTGTTGCTAACATTTGGATATCAGTATCAGCAGCGGTTAAAATAACAATCGGCGCTGGTGCTTGTTCGATAAAAACAACGCCTTCGGTGTCAGGAGTCCAACCGCCAGGAGTAGCTGCAATACGGTGCATAAACTGATGTTACGTTTTAAGTTTCTCTGGTTAATAAATCATAACATGATCCTGAGTCATTAGAGAACTCAGAACTAGCTCAAGCAAAAATTAGCAACTCTGAGAAAATGCACTTTTTTGAACTCAAGTATCATCTCTAAATCATTAATTATGGTCACTTTCTTTATTTTTTTAACACTCAGTAAGAGACAATACTCTTTAATGAAGGATTACAAATGACCAATGACTAATGACGAATTACTAGCAATTTATCGTCCCCATTCAGAAACTTCAGATTAGGAGGAATAATCATGACACGACCCAACTCTAAAGGCGAAATGGAACAAAAACTAGCAGAATTGGGCTCAAAACTTGATGAATTAAAAGCAAAAGCATCCCAAGCGAGTGAAAAAAGAAAAGAAGAATTGGATCAGCAAATTAATCAAATTCAAGAAAAGAAAGAGGCCATGCAACAGCGACTTAATGAGTTGCAAGAAACGACAGGAGAAGCATGGGAAGAAATCCAATCCGGCTTTGAATCAGCTTGGGATGATTTAAATGAGGCATTTGAGAAAGCCAGACAACAGTTTAAATAACAACGATTACGGTTGCGGTTGTGGTGGTTTAGAAGTCGGAATTTCTTCTAGGTTTTCTTCTGTTTTGGATTGCTGATCCGATTGTTTCGGTTGGCTGGTATTTTTATCTGTTAGCGATGGTGTCATTTTCTTAATTTGATCTTTGTACTGAGCCGGTGCTAGCTCAAAGGCTTTTTTAAACAAAGGTTTGGCCGCTTTTTTATTCCCTTGCTGTTGTTGGACTAACGCTTGTCCTAAAATGGGACGGAAATCATTGGGATTATTCTCAGCAACTTCTTTATAAAGCGCGATCGCGCCCTCAAATTTTTCAGTCCGGCCATACACTTGCGCTAATAATAATTTCACCGCAGTGGTATCAATTTCGGTGCCGCTATTTTTTGCCAATTCCAACGTATCTTTTAACTCGCCAATCGCCGCTTCAGGACGATCTTGTTGCAGAAGCAAATCCACCAATCCTTGCAAAGCACGAATATTGCCGGGTTGCTCATCTAAAACCTGACGATAAGCATTGCTCGCTCCTTCTAGTTCACCAACTTGTTGCTTGGCTTGGGCAAGAAGAATCCGATAGGCATCTTCATCGGGATTCAAATCAGCAAGTTTTTCTAGAGGAGGCAGGGCTGCTTCAATCTTCCCTTGCTTAATCCGAACTTCAATGAGACCTCGCAAAGCACTTTCATTTTCCGGTTCTTTTTCCAAGACGGCTTTATAGCCTCGGGCTTGTTCGGCTAAGTCTTGTTGTTGCTGTTCAGTCGATGGAGAAGAGGAAGCGGGATTATTGGCTTGTTGTTGGTTTCCGACACTATTCAAAAACGGCAACACGGAGACACCAATAAAGGCGACAACAATAATCCCAATCACCACTAAAATCCAAGTTTTTTGTTTGGGTTTATCCGAAGAAGAACTCATCTTGCTTATGGGAGAAGGTATTCATCAATTGTTCACTACACAACCTTAACACCCCCATCGGAAACCCTATTGTTTTGAGGCTCGTCAAGGAAGTTAGAGTTGATCCATTCTCGCCTTCATAGCTTGCTTGGGAAATAGAGAAAGAGCCATGAATAACCAATCATCAATAACAAACCGTTAAAACCGAATACCATAGAGACAGTAGCAAATGTAAAGAAATGTAAGGGGCACAAGGAGAACAATATCATGGCGGATCAGTTAATTCGAGCAACCGCAGCTGAGGGAGGCATTCGCGCTGTTGGGCTCATTTCCACGCGTTTAACGGAAGAAGCCCGGCAGCGACACAATCTGTCTTATGTGGCAACCGCCGCCTTAGGACGAGCCATGTCGTCGAGTTTATTATTGGCTTCTAATATGAAGCAGGAACAATCCCGGGTCAATCTTCGGATTAAAAGCAATGGTCCCCTTGGCGGTTTGTTAGTGGATGCCGGCGTTGATGGCACAGTACGCGGTTATGTGGAAAATCCTTCGGTCGAGTTGCCGCCCAATAACCGAGGAAAACTGGATGTTGGCGGTGCAATTGGGCGTGACGGCTATTTATATGTGGTTCGCGATGTGGGCTATGGTTATCCTTATTCTAGTACTGTGGAACTGGTTTCTGGGGAAATTGGCGATGATGTCGCGAATTATTTGATCACCTCGGAACAAACACCGTCAGCCTTGTTGGTTGGGGTATTTGTTGGTGCAGAAGGGGTAACTGCTTCGGGGGGGATTTTATTGCAAGTATTGCCCAAGGCTTCCCATGATGAAGAATTAGTACAAACCTTAGAGTCGAGAGTGGATTGCTTATCGGGATTTACGCCGCTGATGAGGCAAGGGAAAACCCTATCCGAAATTTTTGAACATCTCTTAGGGGATATGGGATTATATGTTTTTCCAGATGTACAAATGGTCCGTTTCCATTGCGGTTGTACCTTTGAGCGGATGATGAACGCTTTAAAACTCTTCGGTGTTGCCGAGCTGGAAGATATGATTGAAAAAGATGGGGGAGCCGAAGCCACTTGCCACTTCTGCGGTCAAGTTTATCAGGCCAGCCGCGAAGAATTAGTTGAGTTAGTAGAAGAAATGAAAGTCGAAAACTAGCTTTTTGTTGCGGTTTAAAAGGAAACTTTTGTCCGCAGCCATTGGGTAATGAGTTGCGGACAATTTCGTTTAAACCAGCGCCATGCCACAGCCCGAAATGCCGGTTTCGATAAGCGCGCGATCATTTTTAAAAGTCGATTCATAGGACGAAAGCCGACTTTTTTATTAATTAAATTAATTGATCCCACATCATACAACCGATCTAAAATCATTTTGACTGTCGGTTCTTCTCGCTCCACTAAATTGCCTAGCAACAGCAGAACATCGTGCATTCGCTCTTCTTTAATCCGCTCTTCTTCTAGACGTTGTTCTAATTGTAATTTGACTGACTTTTCCGCTGGTACTAGCATGATTCTAATTTTACTGGATTAGTTGTAATTGACACTCAATAACGATAGGAATAATTTGTCACTAATTTGCTTAATAATTACCGGTTAGGAAGTTGATATTTAAAGTTTTTTGGCCCTTGATAATTAGACAATTCGGCGAGTCGATTTAATGATTGGGTGCCTCGATACAATTCGCCATTAATTTCCCAAGTTGGATAAGATTTAATATCGGCTTTTTTACAAGTTTCCGGTTGGGGATCGATGCCTCGCGGATCGCATTCAATATAATTGATTTTCGCAAACGCTTGTTGACCAAAAAGCTGTTTTTGTTCATAACAATGAGGGCACCAAAATGCCCCATACATTTTTGCCCCGATTTGATTTAGATGTTCAGCAAGGGCAATTTCTGCCTGACTGGATTCGGTGGTAATTTCCCATCCTTTCGGAGGTTCCGGGGCAGTATCTGCGACTGGAATAACATTTGATTTTTGGGCAGAAACAACACTATTATTAACATTAGAATAAACGCCTAATGTTCCCACCAATGTTACCATTCCCACGACAATTCCAATGAAGAAAACTTGCCCCAGATCTTCCCAGTCTCTTCCCAAGAGCGTGAGAGATAATAAACTTAGTGAAAAGAAAGCTGAACCAATGCAATAAGGGCAAAATGTTTCAAGTTGGGTGCCTAAAATATACATTAAATAACCGCTAAAAACGGTCATGGCTGTGCTGCCGACTAGCAACAATACCCAACTTTGTTCCTCTAAGCGGTTGCGAAGCTTTCGGTTTTGCTCTTTACTTACCAATAAAGGAGCCAGTGCAAATAGCATCATGGCACTATAGGCGAGAAACCCAAATAAGCTTAAAGGCAACCCAAAAACGGTGGCGTAGGGGCTATTTAAAACATTGTTGCAACCTCCTCCGGAAGCGCTGGCACCTGCTAAACAGCCTACCGTTTGACCCGTCAGCTTCTGAACCGTTAAATAAGCGGTGAGGATCGCTCCAAAAAGCGCGATCGCGCCCATAATAGGACGTGACCATCGCATAAACCAAGGGGCAGAACGTTGTCGTTTCATCGGTTACTTTCCTCTCACAAATGGCGAAATGGGATGATAACAATTCAATCCTAGCAGTCAACTTTTCGGAGAAAACGACTTGGTTTCATCGCTGGGTGTTTCCGTTTCTCGGACGGCTTCCACAAATTGACTCACCCGAATGGGATCAATGGGATGATTGATATTGCCATTGCGTTTGAGGGAACTGGCAACAATGACGCCATTGGCTGCTGTTAATAAGTGAGGGACATTTTCCCAAGTGGCACCGCTGCCAATGAAAATCGGTTTTCCTGAGCTAGCATTCATTGCCGTTTTTAATTCTTCTAAACTGGGGGGATCGCCGGTTGCTCCTCCTGAAATAATCAAGCCGTCCGCTAACCCGCGTTCCACGGTTTCCTGGACAGCCATGCCTAAAGGCGGATTTCCCAAAGGATAGCCATGCTTGACACAAACATCGGCAAAAATCGCTACCTCTGAGCCTAACTCGCGACGGTAGCGCATTAATTCATGGGCTTGTCCCTCAATGAATCCTTGATCGGTCGCCATGACACCTGTGAGGACATTAACACGAATAAAATCGGCATTAACACAAGACGCGATCGCGATCGCGCTTTTGGCATCATTGCGCAAGACATTAATGCCCACCGGCAACATTACCAAGTTCATCACCCGTTGCACAATTAGCGTCATCGCGCTAACCACTGCCGGATCAACTTGATTTTTGGCAAATGGCGCATCAAAAAAGTTTTCGATGATAATACCGTCTACACCGCCCGCAGCCAGGGCAGTAGCTTCTTGTTCGGCACGTTCTCGGACTGCTTTTAAGTTTCTGCCCCAACGGGGAGAACAAGGAAGGGGCAACAGGTGAACAACACCAATGACGGGATGGGGAGTTTGAAAAATTTGTTCTAAGTCCACGTTGTTTAACTGAACGCACTGCGAATTAAGTTCCTTAACACCCAAAGCAGACTTTCGGTCTTGCTAGGGCGCGGTCATGTTCATCATGACATGATGACCCACGGTTGCAGTAGGCGCCTTCTATTTAAAAATTTCAGAAGACATCCTCTCGAACCGCAAACTTTTTATCATAGCCGGTGATCGTAACTTAAGACTACTACCATTTGACGATCCCTGTGCTAAGACCTGCTGCCTTCTCCCCTGGGATTGATTAGCGACGACTGGTAAAAATTGTGGTAAACATCATTAAAAAACCGCCAATCCCCAAAACGACGGCAAGTGCCACAGGGATAATATTCATTAATTGACTTTGATCCATGAGATTCCTTTGCGCTGTATTGGCATCGTCTCTAGTTTCTCAGAAAAATATCGCCCACGGCTATCCCCAAGTTTTTTTTCCGTTGTGGTTGAGAATCAGTTTTCTGTTGTCACCAAATGATTGCCTTGGGAATGAGGCTCAATTTCAGTAGTACAAACTTGGGCCTTGACTAAATCAGCTAATTCTTGTAGTTGGTTAATCGCTTCGGCCCCCTCTAATTTCATCAGTTCGCGATCATCGCACATTTCTGTCCAAGTAATCCCATAGTCGGAAACCAAGAAACGAATTAAGTGATTATCCCCTAAGCTAACCATGAAGGAAGCACTGTTCATTTCTTGACCGCAGGTATAGCAAGACGCGAGATAACCCCGACGTTCCAAGACAATAGCCAGGGCTTGCAAATTCATGACCAAGTCCTGAATAAATTGGCGATGTTGGTGAGCTAGTCGTGTAAACACTTTAATCCTCCAGTGGCACCCAATTCTTTATATTGTAGCCGATGCTTTTACAATTTCTTAATAATTCTGACCATTCTCCAAAGAAAGGACAGCTATTTCTACGCTAGCTTGCTAATAGCCGAGACGGTGTATGGCAAGTTACACCATGTTTGCTAGCACATGGTTTGACTAACAGTGGAGAGTGAGGCGCTTCCATTGAAGACAGTTATTAAGTTTAGGCTTCGTGATCTTCAGTTTAACCAATTGCCCAAGCTGGTTTCATCTCAATCATTAGGGAATTTACCTTGTTTTTTTACCCCGGAGTAATTTTCTTGTATCCCCTCTTTCCGATAAGATGTAGAATGCTAAGGATGATCGATCATAACCTGGGATTGAATTAGTTAAGGACAACTAAGGCATGAATCAAGAAATTTTTAACAAGGTACAAGGAATTGTCGCAGAACAACTAGAAATTCAAGATCGAGAAACCATTAAACCAGAATCCAAATTTGCAGAAGATTTAGGGGCAGATTCTCTGGATGTGGTGGAATTGGTAATGGCATTAGAAGAAGAATTTGATTTGGAAATTCCCGATGAAGCAGCAGAACAAATTGCCACAGTGCAGGCAGCTGTGGACTATATCGAAGAAAAAGTAGCAACTCCTTCTTCTTAAGGTTAGGGAAGGGGTGATCCGCAATTGTTTCTGGTCAAGTGCATTGCTCAGGTACACTCCCGAAAAACATATCGAAAATTATGGCAAATTCGCAAAATCAACGAGTGGTCGTGACGGGACTTGGGGTCGTTGCTCCCGTCGGAAATACATTAGAAGAATACTGGGAAGCTCTGTTAGCAGGGCGCAATGGGATTGGTAAAATCACCCGGTTTGACCCCGCCAATCATGCTAGTCAAATGGCAGGAGAGGTGAAAGGGTTTGATCCTCATCAATATTTAGAACGCAAGCAAGCCAAACGCATGGATCGCTTTGCTCAATTTGCCCTGGCTGCCAGCTTTCAAGCCCTGAGCGATGCGAATTTAGAAATTAATGACTTGAATGCGGAACAAGTTGGGGTAGTGATTGGCACTGGCATTGGCGGATTGAAGGTTCTCGAAGATCAACAAGAAATTTATTTGAATCGAGGGCCGAGTCGTTGTAGTCCGTTTATGATTCCCATGATGATTGCCAATATGGCTGCCGGGTTAACGGCGATTCACGTGGGAGCCAAAGGACCCAATTCCTGCCCCGTCACCGCTTGTGCCGCTGGCTCCAATGCTGTGGGGGATGCCTTTCGTCTCATTCAACGAGGAGAGGCTCAAGCCATGATTTGCGGGGGCACAGAAGCAGCGGTAACCCCTCTGGGCGTTGCTGGGTTTGCCTCAGCCAAGGCACTCTCCACTCGCAATGATGACCCAGAACACGCTTCTCGTCCCTTTGATCGCGATCGCGATGGGTTTGTTATTGGTGAAGGCTCTGGGATTTTAATTTTAGAATCCTTGGAACACGCCCAAGCCAGGGGCGCCAAAATCTATGGGGAAATTGTCGGTTATGGGATGACTTGCGATGCTTATCATATGACCTCTCCCACCCCAGAAGGAACCGGCGCAGCCCGCGCGATTTCCCTCGCCCTGAAAGATGGCAATCTCACCCCAGCAGATGTGAGCTATGTCAATGCTCATGGCACAAGCACTACCACTAACGATATCACCGAAACCAAAGCTTTGAAAAAAGCACTGGGCAAATCGGCTTACGAGGTCACGATCAGTTCCACCAAATCCATGACGGGACATTTGCTCGGCGGTTCGGGCGGCATTGAAGCCGTTGCCACGGTAATGGCACTGGCTCATAACAAAATTCCGCCAACGATTAATCTCACTACCCCCGACCCCGAATGCGACTTAGACTATGTGCCGAATCAGGCGCGTGAAGTCACGGTCAATTGCGCATTATCCAATTCCTTTGGATTTGGGGGGCATAACATTACGTTAGCCTTTAAAAAATATTTCGAATAGCTCATAACAACTCCCAAAACCATGCTGACAAGATCGCTTGCCCCTCAATCCCCATTTCTGCAAAGATAGAAGGAAATTGTGCATTTGCCTCAAACCTGAACAGCGGGTTTTGGGAAAAGCTGACTCGAAATTTTCCAATCAATTGTAGTTAACAGAAAAATCAATTATGGTCGCTACTAGTCAATCACTTACACAACTTTGTATTAATTCCATACGCTTTCTCGCGATTGATGCGGTGGAAAAAGCCAGTTCCGGGCACCCTGGACTGCCGATGGGCGCGGCTCCCATGGCGTTTGTCCTCTGGGATAAGTTTATGCGGTATAATCCCAAAAACCCCCATTGGTTCAATCGCGATCGCTTCGTTTTGTCCGCCGGACATGGGTGCATGTTGCACTATGCCCTACTCTATCTCACCGGGTACGATAGCGTTAGCTTAGACGATATCAAACAATTTCGTCAATGGGAATCGAAAACCCCCGGTCACCCCGAAAACTTCATGACCGAAGGGGTGGAAGTAACGACTGGCCCTCTTGGACAAGGAATCTCCAATGCCGTAGGGTTAGCGATTGCTGAAGCTCATTTAGGTGCTCGCTTTAATAAGCCCGACTGCAATATTGTTGACCACCATACTTATGTCATTGCCAGTGACGGCGATGTCATGGAAGGGGTTTCCAACGAAGCCTGTTCCTTGGCTGGACACTTGGGACTGGGCAAATTGATTGTCCTTTATGATGATAATCATATTTCCATTGATGGTGAAACAGAACTGGCGTTCACCGAAGATGTGCTGAAACGCTACGAAGGACTAGGTTGGCACATTCAAAGCGTTGAAGATGGCAATAATGACCTCGATACCATCGAAAACGCGATCGCGAATGCAAAAGCAGTAACTGACAAACCTTCCATTATTCGTGTAACTACTACCATTGGCTTTGGTTCTCCCAATAAAGCCAATACCCATGATGTTCACGGGGCAGCCCTCGGTGGCGATGAAGTACAAGCCACCCGTCAACAACTCGGTTGGGAATATGGGGAATTTGAAGTTCCCGAAGATGCCCTCAATCATTTCCGGAAAGCCATTGATCGCGGAGCGCAAGCCGAACAAGAGTGGAATCAACTCTTAGAGCAATATAAGAGTAAATATCCCGAAGATGCGAAACAGTTCCAGCAACTGATTAACGGAGAACTTCCCGAAGGTTGGGCGGATCATCTTCCGACTTATACCCCGGATGATAAAGCCGATGCTACGCGCAATCAATCCGGCGCGGTATTAAATGCTCTCTCCCCGGTTATTCCCGGTTTAGTCGGCGGTTCCGCAGACTTAGCCCCCTCCAACAAAACCTACGTTAAATCCAGCGGCGACTTCCAAAAAGGAGAATACGCCAACCGCAACTTCCGCTTTGGGGTTCGCGAACATGGCATGGGCGCGATTTGCAATGGCATTGCCCACCACAATTCCGGCATTATCCCTTACGGCGCTACCTTCCTTATTTTCACCGACTACATGCGCGGCGCAATCCGTCTGTCTGCCCTTTCCCGCGCTGGCGTCATTTGGGTAACTACCCACGATTCCATTGGCTTAGGGGAAGATGGTCCCACTCACCAACCCGTTGAGCATCTCGCCTCCTTGCGGGCTATGCCCAACTTAGCCGTGATCCGTCCGGCAGACGGCAATGAAACCTCTGCTGCTTACAAAGTCGCGATCGAGCGGGCTACGCAAAACACAAATCATGCGCCGACACTGCTATCGCTTTCTCGTCAAAAACTTCCCAATTTAGCTGGAAGCAGCATTGAGAACGCAACCAAAGGCGGTTATGTTCTATCTGACAGCAATGGCACTCCTGAGTTGATTCTCATTGGTACTGGCAGTGAAGTAGAACTCTGTGTCAACGCAGCGGAACAACTCCGTCAAGAAGGGAAAAACGTGCGTGTAGTTTCTCTGCCCAGTTGGGAACTGTTTGAAGAACAAGACGAAGCCTACAAAGAGTCAGTATTGCCGAAAGCTGTCACCAAACGGGTTGCGGTAGAAGCCGGAACGACCTTTGGCTGGTGCCGTTATGTTGGTTCCGAAGGCGCTGTCATTGGATTGGATCGCTTTGGCGTTTCCGCACCGGGCGGTGTTGCCATGAAAAACCTTGGCTTTACCACAGAAAATGTGGTTACAACCGCGAAAAAAGTCTTAGGCTAAGGTAATCCTTAAGGGGAAGGTCGCAGTTTTTTTGGCCTGTGGCCTTCCATTTTCCAGGATTTTGCGTTATACTTAAATTATTCAATTATTTGTTTAATTATTGAAGAAAAAAAATTTTTAGTAGTCAGTTACCAGTTCGGGGATGAAGTTAATCTCTGCGAGCAAACATCTACCCTGAGCAATTTTATTTACACCTGAGGAACATCAGGACGATTGTTCCGCAATGCACCGCCGGGGCGTGAATCAAAGATGCAATCGGGCTTTGCTTGGCAGCTTCGTAATGTTCTAAACTAAAACATTAATGAGAGATTGCAAATTTCATGGAACTAACCCTGGGCTGGCTGTATCCCACCTTAATGAGTACCTACGGCGATCGCGGCAATGTGATCTGCTTGCAACAACGCGGTCGTTGGCGAGAATTAGACATCAAAGTCGTTCGCTTAGACTTGAACGCCACGGTCACAGACTTTGAAAACATTGACCTGTTTGTGGGAGGAGGGGCGCAAGATCGGCAACAAGAGATTGTCATGCGCGACTTAAAAGGCCCAAAAGCGCAAATTTTCCGCAACAAAATCGAAGCCGGAACCCCTGGCGTCTTTACCTGCGGGTCGCCGCAACTGCTAGGTCATTATTACGAACCTGCCTATGGCCAACGCATCGAAGGCTTAGGCATTTTTGACATGGTCAGTCGACATCCCGGAAAAGATAGCGACCGGTGCATTGGCAACATTGCCTTCCGATTAACTGCCTCTCCCCTCGCACAAATGATACAAGCGAGAATCGGCGAGTCTCCCATTGTTATTGGCTTTGAAAACCACGGCGGACGGACTTACCTGGGCAATGTCCAACCGTTAGGACGGGTCATTGTCGGCAACGGCAACAATCAAGAAGATGGCTACGAAG
The DNA here is from genome assembly GCA_042218725.1 of Halothece sp. Taxonomy (GTDB): domain Bacteria; phylum Cyanobacteriota; class Cyanobacteriia; order Cyanobacteriales; family Rubidibacteraceae; genus Halothece. Next base: position 35,403 of record JBDGQV010000226.1, read on the forward strand.
GCGCCTTTTATGGAAACGCGATCGCGACCTACGCCCATGGCCCCCTGTTGCCGAAAAATCCCTTTCTCGCCGACTGGTTAATCGAAACTGCCCTAGAATTAAAATATCAACAAAATATCCAATTATCTGCCCTACAAGACGACCTCGCCCACCAAGCGAGAAAAGCCATGTTCAAACGTCTCGAAGTGGGAAACCTAGCACGGGCTGTAACCGGCAATGAATAACTCGTTATCTGATGATTTTGTATCCTAAGATTTTATTCCTCACCCATCTCCCCGAGTTCTGATAGAGTTAACCACAGAAAAGATCGCGCTGAGGAAAGATAAATCGTGTTCAGTCAAACAAAAATGAGCCAATGGGCAAAACGTGCCTGCTGTGGTATCTTAATTTGCTTGCTAAGTATCGGACTTGCCAGTTGCGGAGGCAAAGATACGCCCAAAACCGAAGAAACGAAAGACATTTCAAAACCGGAACCTGCACTCACGGAAGTCGCACCGCCAGCGATTTTTCAAGAATTGCGACAAACCCTGGATAATTATCAACCGCAAGTTTCCATTGTCAGCCCGAAAAATGGAGACGTTATTGAAGACACTCGCGTCAGCATCAAAGTTGATGTTAAAGACTACCCCCTGTTCAAAAATGAAGAATTGGGAATGGGGCCCCATCTTCATGTCATCTTAGACAATCAACCTTATCGCGCTGTCTATAACGCCGACGAACCCATTATTTTTGAAGACCTCTCGCCAGGTACGCATACCATTCGGATGTTTGCTTCCCGTCCTTGGCATGAAAGCTTTAAAAATGAAGGGGCCTATGCGCAAGTTACCTTCCATCTTTTCACAGAAACAGGAGATAATGCGCCAGATCCAGAAAAACCTCTGTTAACTTACAGTCGTCCCAAAGGAAGTTACGGGGCAGAACCCATTTTACTCGATTATTATCTAACCAATGCTCCCATACGCCTGTTTGAACAAGAAAGCAATTCGGAAGTAGAGGTCAATCCTGCTTCACAAAACCAGTGGCGAGTTCGGGCCACAATCAATGGCGAAAGCTTTATTATGGATAGCTGGTTGCCGGTTTATCTCGAAGGCTTCCAAGAGGGACGAAACTGGATTAAGTTAGAATTGCTCGATGGCGATGGCAATGTCATTGAAAATGCTTTTAACACAGCCGCGCGATTATTTACTTATCAACCCCAAGGAGAAGATACTCTATCCAAGTTGGTAAGGGGAGAACTCAGTGCCGAGAAAGCCCGTTTAATTGTTGATCCTGACTATCAACTACCGAAAGAACAACTTCCTGCAGAACAACAGCCAGAAGAAGAAGCTGAAGAAAAAGAACAACCCGAAGCTGTCACTGAACCTGAACTAGAAGAACAACAACTTCCTGCAGAACAACAGCCAGAAGAA
>JBDGQV010000227.1:0-11362 GCA_042218725.1 Halothece sp.
TTGCTAATGGCGACCTTCCCGGACCGGAAAACCCCGTTAACACGACACCAGTGGAAGTCCTGGAAGAGCCAAGAAGCGGCGGCACTGATGAAGGGCGTGCCATGATGGAGCTCATTCATGACATTGCCCCAGGAGCCAACCTTGCCTTCCATACTGCCTCTGGCGGTCGCGCCAACTTTGCAGAAGGGATTAACGATTTGGTTGAAGCTGGTGCCGATATTATTGTCGATGACATTGGCTATCGGACCCAACCGTTTTTCCAAGATGGTCTCGTTGCACAGGCAGCGCAAGAAGCCGTATCGCAAGGAATTCCCTTTTTCTCGGCAGCAGGCAATAATGGCAGCCAATCTTATGAAAGCGAGTTTCGAGTTGGTAAAAATCTTTCTATTCCCCAGTTAAACTCTTCTGAGTATGTTTTCCATGACTTTGATGCCAGCAGTAACGTTGATAGTCTCCAACAATTTACTTTAGAAGAGCAAGAGCAAATTGATTTATCTTTTCAATGGGATGAGCCTTTTGCCTCTGTAGGACCAGTCGGATCTAGCAATGACTTGGATATGTTTCTCCTCAACGAGAGTGGGGATAACCTAGTAACTCAGAGTACAGATTTTAATGTGGGAAACGATCCTATCGAGCTTCTTAACTTCCAAAACACCACTGGTGAAAGCCAGACTTATAATTTGGCTATTGGCAGATTTGAGCCCGAGGGCGGCAGTAATCCGGGGTTAATTAAGTATATTAACTTTGGAGATGAAATGGAAAACCTTGAGTTTGATACTGATAGTTCCACTATTTTCGGTCACCCTAATGCAGAAGGAGTAGCTGGCGTCGGAGCAACATCTTTTCAAAACACGCCAGAATTTGGGACAAATCCTCCACAAGTCGAATCTTTTTCCTCAAAAGGCGGAACGCCAATTTTATTTGACAGGGAAGGAAATCGTTTGTCTGAACCAGAAATTCGCGATCAACCCCGGTTTACTGCCCCTGATAAAACAAACACAAGTTTTTTCCCACAAAATAACGATCTAGTTGCAGACTCAGATAATTTTCCCAATTTCCCAGGTACCTCTGCGGCGGCCCCTCACGCTGCAGCTGTTGGGGCATTGATGTTGGAAGCGGCAGGCGGGTCTGGCAGTCTTGCTCCTGAGCAGATTTATCAGACCTTGGAAAATACAGCTATTGATATCGGCGAAGAGGGATTCAACTTCAAGAGTGGGTTTGGTTTCATCCAAGCTGACCAGGCAGTGGAAACCATTATCAATGAAAATCAATCTCCTGTGGCAGATGTTGACAACTTTACGACTAGCGAGGGCATAGCTTTTACCACTGGCAACGTTCTTGACAATGATAGCGATCCCGAAAACGATTCTCTCTCCATTACGGAAGTTGACACTACTGAAACGCTAGGAAAAGTTACCAATAATGAAGATGGAACATTTGAATATAATCCCAATGGTGCATTTGAAGACTTAAGTCAAGGTGAAACTGCGACCGATGCGTTTACCTACACAGTTAGCGATGGAAACGGCAACACTGAAACTGCTAAAGTAACCATCACAATTGAAGGAATTCAGAATGAAGAAAACTCTTCAACAGAAAAAGCGCCATCGATTCTATCGATATTAAGTCAATTTAGTCGATTTGCTAACGGCAATACTACTGTTAATCTAAATAACAACAGTGAAATTACTGTCGGTAATGAGGCTCTCGGTGTCAATGAAAAAGCCGATATCGGAAATATTAACTTTGACGATGACTATTCCACACCCACTGACAACTTGCAAGCTAGCCTTTTCCAGCAAAACCAATTTCATCCTGCTAATGTCAGCCAAGGAGAAGAAATGCCACTGTCGCAAAAGTTAATTTCTCCTTCCCAAGATCCTTCTAGAGGGATTGATGACTCAGAGCTTGCAAATGAAAGCGGTTCAGTTGCTCTAACCCCCGATATAGGAAATGATCTATTTTGATTTAAACTTTAGTGCTAAATGGCTCTTGCTTCATTGCGCTACCTGAGTCTTTTCATGTTTCAGCGTAAGGCTTGATTGATTTTTGCTTGGGTCTTACAACCAACCACGCCATCCACATTCAGGTTATAATCCTGTTGGAATTCAGAAACGGCCTCTTCCGTTCCTGGTCCATAAATGCCATCTTGTCTTCCCTTGTAGTATCCGAGTTGTTTTAATTGCCGTTGTAGTCCTTTAACTGCTTCTTTAGAGGTTCCCGGCTTTAGGGGAGTAATGCAAGCACTTAACGGTTCCATCTCAACAGTTTGTTGTTGACGATTCTTGCGAGTGCTATTTTGAACAGAATTTTTCTCTGAAGAATCTTCTGCAACCGCGTTTGACTTAGTTTGATTAGACGCTGTTTGTTGGATCATTTTTCCAGTGGCGAAAAAACCAAAGGAGAAAAACCCAACAATCACTGTTGTGACGCCTACAAATTTTAAACCACACCCCAAGGGAAGCCGTTGTGAAGAAGACGTTTTCGCGGCGGTATTTTCAGGAGGGAAAAACTGCCCACTTTTTGTTTTGCCCAAAGTTTTTGGGTCATTGACCATGATATGACCCTTACGCTTCAGTTTGGAAAACCAATACCATTCTCTCAGAGCAAGGGTTTTATCATCACTATTCGGGAGCAACTCTAAAACAATAATTTTGGCTTTGTCGGTATCAAGAATAATGCGAGAACGACAGGAAGAACTGTCTAAATGTTGTTTAATTCGCAGTTGAATATTATCCGATAAGCCAATATAACTGACACTACCGGTGGTAATCTGATAAATTCCTCTTTCTCTGGGTAGTGTTTTCCAATTGATCATTTCTGCAATTGAATGATTGGTCACTGTTTAAAGTGCTTGTGCACGCAACCAAGCTATCGGTAGATATAAAAACTTTTGTGCTTTAGGAACATAAGCTCGCTGATTAAATACATCATAATGGTTGCGTTCAATAACGTCTAAAATCCCTTGGTACAGCATTAAGGCTGTCCAAACCGGCCACCGTGAATCACGGCTTAGGGAACGAATGCCTTGTTCAGCTTGAGTATAGAAACCTCTAGCACGTTCAATTTCGAACTGCATTAAGGAACGCCAATTTTCATTGATGACTCCATTGAATAAGTCTTCTTCTCGGTAGTTAAAGTATTCCAAATCTTCTAAGGGCAAATAAATTCGGCCGCGTTCAGCATCTTCTCCCACATCTCTTAAGATGTTAGTAAGTTGGTTGGCAATTCCAAGCGCGATCGCTTCTTCCCTGGGAAAGTAAGGCATCTCATTTTTTCGCCAAGGGGCAGTTCCCGCTTCTTGTTCAATGCCTAATACCGCATTCGACATCAACCCGACTGTTCCGGCAACCCGATAACAGTAAAGGTAGAGATCATCAAAGGTTTCATAACGATTGCGCTTTAAATCCATCCGTTGCCCGGCAATCATATCCCGAAATGGCTGAATGTCCAAGGGAAAACGTTGTAAGCTATCCACTAGGGCAACATCTGGATGTTCTACGGGATAGCCGGCAAAAATTGATTCGAGTTGTTTCTCCCACTGATCTAATGTTTCTAGGGTCGTTGATTCGGCGTCAGGACCATCAACCAGTTGATCGGTACGCCGACACCACACATAAATCGCCCAAATGGCTTTGCGCTTCTCCTTGGGCATAAGAAGCGTGCCGAGATAAAACGTTTTCGAATATTCCGCAGTAATTTGACGACAAAATTCATAAGCGGATTCAACAGGAGGGGGGGAACAAGTCTTTTCGGGGTTAGGCAGTCGCAGCATTCACCGCAGGCTAATAGAGTTCACTCTTACAAAGAATTAGTCAAACTTCCTCCCATCTTGACCAATGGTTAGCGGAGGCACCTTCTGTTGAAGAAGAAGGCATCATCTTTAACCAAGAGTCGCCGGAACTACGCCGGAACTAAGCGTGAGGAAGCATAAAAACCTTCTGTGTCAGAAGGCGTCATCTTTGACCTAGAAGAATAACAATGTCTAACATCAGTCAAAGATTGATTCAGTGTTACTGACAAAATTGTCCCATTAATCGGTACATGGCAACACAGGACTTTATTTTGCCACAGAAACGGGCTTTTTCTCCGATTTTTCTGGAGAAGATCCTGTGGATTCTGTCTCTGCAATCGTTTGAGCGGTTAATTTTCCAGATAAAACAGCTCCTTCCATACTGGCTAAATACTTTTGCATGGTGTAATCGCCTGTGAGGTAGAAATTATCAATGGGCGTTTTTTGAGAAGGGCGACAGGCTTGGGTGCCAGAGGTGGCTTTGTACACAGAGCGGGGGGTTTTGACAACATGATATTTCAGCAACTGGGCGGGATTCTCACCGCAGAAGTGTTGCGGAAACAGTTGTTCTAATTCTTTCATGGTTGCCTGGATAATTTCTTCATCAGATTTGCCAATCCAGTCTTTCGCGGGAGCTAGCACTAACTCTAACATGGACTGATCCCGATTTTGGTAGCCCCGACAGGTGTTGCTCATATCCGCATAAACACTGAGTAAGGAGGAACGAGAAAAGAGCAAATGGTCAATGTCGGTTAGTTTGCGATCAAACCAAAGATGCAGATTAATCACGGGAACGCCTTCTAAGCCGTCTAATTTCTTGAAGAACTCCATTTCTTTCCAAGGGGCAGGCAACATTAACTTTAAGGGATCCACTGGCATGGCTGAGACATAAGCATCAGCGGTTAAGGTTTCATCCTCAGCCCCGTTTAAACCGCGAATTAAAAAGCCGCGGACGGTTTGGTCTTCGTTAAGTAAAATTTCTTTTAGCGGGGCATTGAAGCGAACTTCGCCCCCTCGTTCCGTAATATAATCCACTAGGGGTTGACACAAACGTTCGGTGGGAGACCCATCCAAAAATGCCATTTTAGAGCCATGTTTTTCTTGTAAAAAGCGATTCAGAGCAGTCAGCAGAATCGTGGCAGAAATTTCGTTGGGATTAATAAAATTTAAAGCCTTGGACATGGCAATAAATACTTCTTTTTCCACCCGTTTGGGCATATTTTGCCGTTCCATCCACTCTGACCAAGTGTAGCGATCCATGGCTTCGACATAGCCCTGTCCGCGCAACATGGCAGGAATCAAGCCAATACCGAAGCGAATTTTTTCCATCCAGCTCAGCATATCATTGTTTCTAAGAATGGCGACAATCCCATTTAACGGGGCAGGGAGATTGGGAAAATCGAAGCGAGAGTAAGTTCCCGGTTTTTCCGGGCGATTGAAGATCATGCTGTGTTCTTTCCATTGCAAGCGATCTTCAATTCCCAATTCCTTGAAAAGTTTCAGCATATTGGGATATGCTCCAAAAAAGATGTGCAACCCCGTTTCATACCAGTCGCCATCTTCATCTTGCCAAGCCGCAACTTTGCCCCCAACAACATCTCGACGTTCCAAGACAATGGGGGTATGTCCAGCATCAACTAAATATTTGGCGCAGGAAAGACCCGCTAACCCTGCTCCCGCAATTATTACCCGCATGGTTGTTCTATTGACTAAGTTCCGGTTCTCATTATACTTTGCATTTTGTTACATTTTAGCTTGCGTTCGGGTTAACGGCGGCAAGGGAAGCGCGATCGCGCTGTTGGGAGTTTTGTCCTTTTTTCCTCACCAGGCTTGTTGCGATTGCAATTCAGATTACCCCTTGTCAGCGATCGCGTGTGGTCTGGATTAGCTTAAGGAATTGATCCAGAAATTGTTTAATTGGTTTGCGCCAATTGCCAAACTGATTGCGCGATCGCCCTATCTTCGTCGGTATGAAGCACGAATACTCGCACTGGTGATTCAGCCGTTGCAATATCTTCATTTTTTGGCGAATTTTGGTTTTTCTCCAAATCGAGATGAACGCCTAAGTATTCCAAACGCTGACAGGTTTCTTGGCGGACAATTGCGGAATTTTCGCCCACTCCCGCAGCAAATACTAAGGCATCTAATCCTTCTAAACTGGCTGCCATTGCCCCAATTTGACGGCACAAATGGTGAATATAGGCATCAAAGGCTAGTTGCGCCCGTTCATTGTTCTCTTGCATGGCTTCGGTAATGGTTCGCATATCGCTAGCTATCCCCGAGATGCCTTTTAAGCCCGATTCTTTGTTGAGCATTTCATCAACTTGATCCGGGGTGAATTCCTGTTCTCGCAACAGATAGATTAAAATTCCCGGATCAATGGAACCGCACCTGGTTCCCATCATTAACCCTTCTAGGGGCGTAAAGCCCATGGTAGTATCGATGCTATGGCCATTTTTAATGGCAGCGAGGGAGGCACCATTTCCCAAATGACAGGTAACTAACCGGAGTTCATCTAAAGGCTGTTTGAGAAGTTTCGCCGTTTGTTCGGCACAATACTGGTGACTAATGCCATGAAAGCCATAGCGACGAATGCCTTGTTCATACCAGTGATAGGGAAGGGGATAAATGGCAGCAGCAGTTGGCAGTTTGCTATGGAAAGCCGTGTCGAAGACAGCAACTTGCGAGGTTTTCGGCAAGAGTTTTTCAATCAGGTTGATGCCTTGCAGGTTAGCGGGATTATGATTTGGGGCAAGGGAAGCTAACTGCGCGATCGCGCTTTTGACCTCTTCAGTGATCCAAGTGGGTTGTTGATACTTGCTTCCCCCATGCACAATGCGATGTCCGACAAAATCGATTTCGTCCCAAGACTCTAAAACGGCATTGTCTCCTTCACACATGGTATTCAGCAACCGTTCCATTACCGCTAAGCGATCATCGGTTTCCTTGGTTTCTTCTAAGACAACGCCATTGCTTTCTACCTCAATGGTTGCCATTCCTTGCTGTTTAGTCCAATCAATACTTCCCGACCATAACAGCGTAATCACACTTTCGGAACGATTGTCCTCTGGAATATAGTATAGACAACTTTTTTGGCTGCTAGAACCTGCATTTAAGACTAAAATTTTCATAGTTTTTAATGGATAGTTACTCAGGATTCCCCCCTGGCTTAGGGGATAAGGGGAGATAGTTTTGAAAGCAATTGCTTGCGATTAGACTAAATTTTGACAGGTATTGCTGGTTTCAATTTCAGTAATGTTCGATAAGGTGGTATTGGCAATATTGTTTAAGGCTTCTTCTGTGAAAAAGGCTTGATGTCCAGTAACAATCACATTGGGAAAGGTTAGCAACCGTTCAAACATATCATCTTGAATGACTTCGCTGGATAAGTCTTCAAAAAACAGATCCGCTTCTTTTTCGTAAACATCAATTGCCAAATAACCGATAGTTTTATCTTTTAAGCCAGCGATGACAGCTTGCGTATCAATTAATCCCCCACGACTGGTATTAATTAACATTACCCCTGGCTTCATTTTTGATATCGCTTTTTCTCCAATTAAATGGCGATTTTCTTCGGTTAACGGACAATGCAGGGAAATGATATCCGATTCCGCATACAATTCTTCTAAAGAAACATATTGGCCAAACTGAGAGAAATTAGAATTGGGATAGGGATCATAAGCTAAGATGCGACAACCAAATCCGGCGAGAATTTGTCCCGTTAAATAACCAATTTTTCCGGTTCCAATGATGCCAACCGTGCGCCCATGCAAATCAAATCCTAATAAGCCATTGAGGGAAAAATTCCCTTCTCTAACGCGATAGTAAGCGCGATGAATTTTCCGATTCAGACTTAAAATGAGCGCGATCGCGTGTTCAGCAACGGCATAAGGGGAATAAGCAGGAACGCGCACAATTTGCATTCCCAACCGTTTTGCTGCTTCCAAATCAACATTATTGTAACCGGCACAACGCAAGGCAATTAAACGCACCCCTTGTTTGGCAAGGATTTCCAAAGTGTCAGCATTCACTTCATCATTAACGAAGATACAAACCGCTTCTGCATCTTTTGCTAAGAGTGCTGTTTTTTCATGTAAATGAGGTTCTAAAAAAATCAGTTCATGATTGTAGGATTCGTTGGCCGCTTCAAAAAAACGACGGTCATAAGGTTTACATCCAAACAGTGCGACTTTCATTGATTAATTGCTCCCGCAAACGCTTCGCTTTCAGCTTAATAGAAAAATCGCCATGTCTCGATAAAATTAAACCTCTCTTAAGGCAGAAAAAGTGTTCATTAAGAACGTTGTTGCAATCTTGCTCGCAAATACATTCTTACTGGAAACTGATAGTATTCTGTAATCAACCACAGGAGAATGCCGCAATGGGTAATCGCTGTCAAAATTGTCCAGGCGGTGGGCAACCAAGCCAGAGGGGTTCCCGGAACCGGCGGGAATAAATAGGCACCTGTGCCCACAATTAAAGACGGCAGCAAAATAAAGAGCAACCCCGCGATCGCGTATTCCCAGCCCAATTCGATGCCTTGGCGTTGCGGGCTGCTCCATCGTTTCCCATTCCAGTACCAACTCAGAGGAATTTCACTATCCATCATCGTTAATAATTGTTGGGACAAGTCAGCGGTAAAAAGATGCTGACAAAACTGACAAGAAAACGTATTTTCCATCATAAATATAGAATTTACTTTTCCCGTTCGACAAACCGGACAAGGATAGGTTTCGTTTTCTTTTAACGGTTTCATATAACAAGTTATTTTAGGCTAAATTAGCAGGAGGTTGTTCTGTTTGCTCTTTGAGTTTTTTCAATTGTTCTCGCATCAATTCTTGCAATTTATCCCGAGGAATTTCTGTGCCATCTTTATAGTTTCCCGACTCATCAAAAAAGATCACACTATCCACTTGTTCAAAGGCTAATAATTCAAATAAAATTTGGGCGACTCTCACCGGCAATGCCATTAATTCCGGTTCGCTATGTTGGGCAAAACTTCCCGCATCTTCAAAAGTGGGAAAGGCATAAATTACCCGTTTCGTTAAGTTTTCATCTTCTCGATGGCGCAGCGTTGTCACTTGCCAGTTTTCTTCAGCATTTTGCAAGATATAATACTCCTGATGTTGGAGTCGTTGTGCGATCACCTTAATAATGGGCGCGATCGCGTACTCCATCACTTTGGGCATTCCCCGGTCTTCGGGGGCTTCGGCGATCAGTTCCTGTAGTTGCTGGTCAATATCCATTGTTTTTCCCGATCCTTACTCTTAAAGCCTATAATTCCCCTCGCTATTATGTCGAATTTGTTCAGTCAACGGCGACAACAATTCCCCTCTCTCAAGCAAATTTGGGAACAGTTTCAACATCTCCCGCCTCCCCAAACCGAAGAATCGATTCCTTTAAGAATTCTAGTCCAGTTACTAGTGGCCGTGGGAATTATTGCAACGGATTTAGCGGCAGGCACCGCCTTCAGCTTCTGGACAATCCCGGTTAGCGTTATCGGTGCCATTTGGAGTTGGCAACGGCGACATTACCGCAATATTGCCGTTAAATTCCTCATTGCCATTGGCATGTTAATTGCCTTAGCAGTCTTTTTCCGCAACTTATTAGGGAGTCTCAATGATACGCGGTTAGTTTTAGCAGAACTGCTGATTCAATTACAAGTTTTACACAGTTTTGACTTGCCTCGCCGTAAAGACTTAGGCTACTCCATGGTAATTGGGCTAATTTTATTAGGGGTGGCCGGTACCCTATCCCAAACCCTTGCCTTTGCGCCGTTGCTGATTGTTTTTCTGATCATTGGTTTACCCGTTCTCGTTTTAGATTATCGGTCTCGCTTGGGATTAGCCTTATCCTCGCTTCCCGAAACCAAATCCGCTTCCGGCCAAAAATTCTTTTCTTCCTCAACTTTCTCAATTCGCCGTTTAACTATATTTTTCCTGCTCATTCTTAGCTTAGGCTTACTGATTTTTGCCTTAATGCCGCGGTTGCCCAGCTATCAAATTCAAACCTTTCCAGTCAGCGGCCCCGAAAATCTAGAAAATGAAGGCTTTGACAACAAAGAACGCCAAATTCAAAATTCCGGCTATGTTCAAGAAGGACAAGGCGAGGGAGGCGGTAGCGGAAACGTCGAAACCCCTGTGGAAGGACCCGGAGAAGTTGACGAGCAATTTTATTATGGCTTTAGCAATCAAATTAATCAAAATTTGCGGGGAGAACTCAAGCCCAAGGTTGTATTGCGATTAAGGTCGCAAAGCAATGGTTGGGTAAAAGTTCTGGGTTTTGATCAATACACTGGACAGGGATGGAAGATTGAAAAAGAAAAACCCACTGTTGATGTGAAACGTCCCCCTTGGTCGTATCGTTTTCGTCTCAATACGCAACCCACCCAAGCAGAAACTGAAGAAATTGTGCAAACCTACACCGTTGTTTCTGACTTGCCCAACTTAATTCCGACTATACCCCAAGCTGAAGATATTTATTTTCCCACTCGCGAAATTGCCGTTGATCCGCACGGCGGGATTCAGTCGCCAGTCGAGTTAGTGGAAGGGCTTACCTATACGGTTGTTTCAGAAGTACCGTATCGCGATCGCGCCCAGTTGCGTCAAGCCGGAACTAATTATCCCGATACCATTACCGAAACCTATCTCCAAATTCCGCCAGAGATTGAAGAAAAAGTCCGTCAACAAGCCCAAACCCTTCTCGCTGAATCGCCTAAACCGCTAAACTCCACCTACGAAAAAGTTTTATATTTAGCACAAGCGGTGAAACAAAACTATCGCCTGCGACCGAACATTCCCTATCTAGCCGAAGATGAAGACTTAGTGACCACCTTTTTATTTGACTGGGAAGGAGGTTACCCGGATCATTTTTCCACCACCCTCACTATTATGTTGCGTTCCTTAGATATTCCGGCGCGTTTAGCCACTGGCTTTGATACCGGTCGTTTCAACCCATTCACGGGATTATATCTCATTCGCAACACCGATGCCTTTGCTTTAACAGAAGTCTATTTCCCCAACTACGGCTGGTTTCAATTTGATCCCATTCCCGGCCATGACTTAATTCCCCCTTCCATCGAACAATCGCAAACCTTTAGCGTTCTCCGCCAGTTTTGGAATTGGATTGCCGGTTGGTTGCCTTCTCCCGTAACCAGTTGGTTTAACTATGTTTGGAATGTTGTGATTGGCGGTTTAGTCGGTTTTGTAACTAGCTTGTGGCGATTTTTCTCCCAAGGATGGGGCGGCCTGTTAGCCGGATTAATGAGTTTGGTTGTGGTCAGTTTTTTAGGCTGGTTAAGCTGGCAACAACTTCAACGCTGGCGCTATCAACGATGGCTATCGCGTTTGCCTGCCATGGAACGGTTATATCAACAAATGTTGAGGGTATTGGCACAACAAGCTACAGCCAAAGATCCGGCGCAAACACCGTTTGAATATGTAAAAACCGTTAACCAAACTTTAGAACAATCGCAAAGCGAGGTGGTTCAAGAAATTTCAGAAGCGTATGTCTCTTGGCGGTATGGGAATTATGCTGCTAATTTAGAGTATTTGCAAGATAGCTTAAAAC
>JBDGQV010000228.1:0-2926 GCA_042218725.1 Halothece sp.
GCCTGTGAAGCGGGTCGCGGTTCTGAGCCGGGTGTCGGGTGGAATACAGCAGTAGAATTAGCCAAATACCACGAAGTTTGGGTGTTGACAAGGCCTGATGACGGTCGAGATGCCATTGAAGCAGCATTAGCCCGTCATCCGCAACCGAATCTCCATTTTGTTTACTTTACTTTGCCCGTTTTCGGGCATTTTTGGCAATGGGGGTCGGCGGCCTTTGTTTTACATTACTACTTGTGGCAAATTCAGGCTTATTTTGTTGCTAAAAAACTGCACCGTCAAATTCAGTTTGATGTTGCCCACCACGTTACCTTTGTTCGATATTCCAGTCCCAGCTTTATTTCCCTATTGCCAATTCCGTTTGTTTGGGGAACTGTGGGAGGCGCAGAAGTAGCCCCAAACCCATTTTGGAAAACCTTTAGTTGGCGAGCCAAGGGTTACGAAATTTTGCGAGCCTTGGCACACAAAGTGGGAGAACAAGATCCGTTTGCGCGATTAACCGCCCGAAGAAGCGCGATCGCGCGAGTCACGACAGAAGATACGGCCAGACAGGTCCGGAAAATGGGTGCCTCTCACGTTGCTATTGTTCCGGAAGCAGCTTTGTCCAAACCGGAAATCGAAACGCTCTCCCATTTTCCCTTATTGGAAACGTCTCCCATCCGGTTTATTAGTATGGGTCGCTTATTGCATTGGAAAGGATTTGATTTGGGGATTAAAGCATTTGCGCAAGCCAATTTGCCCGATGCGGAATATTGGATTTTAGGGGAAGGCATTGAAGCCCAAAAATTGCATTCCTTAGCCCAAGCATTGGGAGTAGAAAATCAAGTCAAATTCTGGGGACGCTTAAACCGCTCACAAACATTTCACAAATTAAGCCAGTGCCAGATATTAGTTCATCCCAGCTTACACGATTCTGGAGGATGGGTTTGTCTGGAAGCAATGGCTGCAGGTCGTCCTATTCTTTGTTTCGATTTAGGCGGCCCTGGCGTTCAAGTCACGCCCGAAACTGGGATAAAAATTCCGGCCCACAGCCCAGAACAAGCAGTACAAGATCTTGCGAAAGCCATGGTTTATTTAGCCCAAGATAGCAAACTGCGATCGCGCTTGGGGCAAGCCGGTCGAGATCTGGTTCAAAGTCTTTATAACTGGGAAACCAAAGGTCAAGAATTAATCCAACTTTATCAACAACTCAGCCTCAAAGACAAGATCGCTACAAAAACTTAGATCATTTATCAAGATCCATTAAAATATGCGCATTTTACTCGTCCACAATCAGTATCAACAACTGGGTGGAGAAGACACCATTTTTAAGACAGAAGCCGACTTATTAGAATCTTATGGTCATCACGTCATTCGCTACCTCATTCATAATGACCGTATCAAAGAAATGAATTCCTTAGCTTTAGGCAAAGCCACATTTTGGAATCATCAAGTCTATCAAGAACTGCGGGCTTTAATTCAAGAAAAACGACCCAACATTGCCCATTTTCATAATACGTTTCCTTTGATTTCTCCCGCCGCTTATTATGCGGCCAAAGATGAAGGCATTCCTGTTGTCCAAACCCTCCATAATTTTCGCTTACTTTGCGTCAATGGTTTATTTTTTCGTGACGGTCAGGTTTGTGAAACTTGTCTGACAAAAAAGACACCGCTTCCTGGAATTATTCACCGTTGCTATCGAGAAAGTGCTGTTGCTAGTGTTGCCACTGCCATGATGGTCAAGTTTCATGATGTACTCGGAACTTGGTTGCATGCGGTTGATATTTTTATTGTTTATAGTCAGTTTGCTCATAAAAAATTTATTGAGGGAGGATTGCCCAAAGAAAAAATTGCTTTTAAAACCAACTTTTTATATCCGGTGCCCGAACCGGGAACTGGAAGTGGACATTATGGGTTATTTGTGGGAAGACTATCCCCGGAAAAAGGAACAACAACCCTTTTAACCGCTTGGCAACAATTAGGCCATAAAATTCCTCTAAAAATTGTTGGCAATGGCCCGCTGGCACCAGAAGTGAATGCAGCAGCTGAAAATATTCCTGGCATTGAATGGCTAGGACCGAAACCTCTCTCAGAAGTCTATGAATTAATGGGAGAAGCAGCATTTTTGATTATTTCTTCAGAATGGTATGAAACATTTGGTCGCGTCGGAATTGAAGCTTTAGCGAAAGGAACGCCTTTAGTGGTTTCTAATATTGGTGCCTTAGCAGAATTAGTTATACCCCAACAAAATGGTCTGACGTTTGAACCAGGCAATGCTGATGATTTAGCAACGCAAATTGATTGGTTAATGACCCATCCGCAACAATTAAAGCAAATGCGAGCGTTTGCCCGTGCTGACTTTGAAGCCAAATATGGAGCCGTGGATAATTATGCTCGTCTTCGAGAAATTTATGCATTAGCCGGTGCTAATTGAAATCCCTTGTTATTGTTCTAAAAAGATTATATTTTTTCATGGAATATCGACAGTTTGGGAATACGAATTTAAACGTATCAGCGATTGGTTTAGGTTGCTCGCGTTTAGGAGGCAATTTAACTCAAGGCAATCAGAAAGAAGCTGTAAAAATGCTTCATTTGGCCTTAGATTCCGGAGTCAATTTTTACGATACAGCAGATAGTTACGGTCAAGGGCAAAGCGAACGCTTACTGGGAAAAACTTTTAAAAATAACAGAGAAGAGGTAATTTTTGCGACGAAAGCCGGTTATTGTCTTTCCCCATTGGGCAATATGGCAGCTAAGTTTAAGCCCCTTCTTAAACCCCTAGCGCGATCGTTGCGTGCTGTCAAATCTTCTCAATTTAGTGTTAATTCTCTCTCAGATGCCCGTTCTGCTGTGCTGCGCCAAAACTTCGATCAAACTTATCTCAAAAATGCTGTTGAAAATAGTTTGAAACGTTTACAAACTGATTATTTAGATCTGTTTCAGCTTCATA
>JBDGQV010000229.1:0-14974 GCA_042218725.1 Halothece sp.
TCTCCCAACAAATTAAAATTATGTTGGGAGTCTTCTTTGCACATTAAGATAAAAATGGACTCATTAGTCGGATTAATCAAGTAGGAATTAAGTTATTAGGATTAGCCCAGGCGTGTCTCACTTATCCTAGCGTTGTTAAATTGATTATCCCAGAGCATCAAACTTTCTTTTATGCGGCCTTGAAAGACGCTGGAAACACTGGAAAAGTACAAAGTTTAGAAATCAAGTCCGTTTATACAAACTTATGGGTTCATGTTGATATTAAAGCAAGTTTCAATGGTAAAAAAGATGAAGTGAAACACTGGTTGCTTGCCATTACGGATGTTACTGCGGAAAAAGAAGCCGATCACTCTCGGGAACAAGTTAAACGCAAGAGACTAGTTAATTCCATTGCTTCCTGTCTTCAGCAAAGTTTAGATTTAGAGGGAATTATCAAACAAGCCGCAAAGCAAGCTTTAGAAGCCTTCCCAGGTAGCCGTGTCGTTTTAGCCGCTTGCGATAACGATCAAGAAACCTTTGATCTCATGTGTGTCGGCAAGGTGAATGCCTCAGAGTACGACATCGCCTTCTCAGATGCGCATGTTGATTATTGGCAGGCGCAACACCAATTTCACACCCATCCCATGCTTGCCATTAATGATACCGCTGCAACAAAAAAAAGTATTCCTGTGTTAACAGATGATGGTGAGGCGCGATCGGTGTTAGCTGCGGGCATTTGGTTTCAAAACACCCTACAGGGCATTATTTCCTTGCAAGTCTGTTCTCAACCCTATCACTGGCAAAAAAGCGAACAGCAATTGCTGAAACAAATCGCCAATCAACTCGCGATCGCGCTTCAACAAGCCCGCGTGTATGAAGCTTTAAAAGCGAAACTGACTAATGACTAATCCCGAATTACTCCATCTTGCACTGGTTGAACATTATCAAAGGTATTGGGGGAACCTTCCCAGTTAAAGCCATTAATTTGAATGGAAACGGAACCAATTTCCAGGGTGGGATTATAGCGAATGCGAAGATTATAGGTGCGGCGGGAATACTCTAAAATCAGATCATTGCTAATCACTTCCCCATCATTTAAATTAATGGAGGTTTGAATGCCGCCGAGAAGCGGCCCATAAATTTGTTGCATCACGCCAAAAGAAATGCGTTGGCGATCCACCAAGCGATCAAATTCAAAAGGCGATTCCCCTTCTCCGAGAACTTCAGTGTAAGTGGCATTAAAACTGGTGTAATCAAACGTTTTTTCCGAAAAATGTCCTAATTGCCCTTTGATTCCTAAACTGAAACTGAGGGAGTTTTGATCGTCGCCATTGCTATAAAAGGTTGTTACACCGGTGACGCCGGTATTTAGGCTCAAATTCGGACGCACCGGCTGCGGGGTATAGCGCAACCCTTGTTCTGCTGTTGCCGGTAGCGTGTCGCCTTGCCAAAGCGAGGTTCCCCAACTCAATGACCCTGCCGCTTGATACCGAGTAAGAGTAACCCGGTCATTTTCGCGGTTGGGATCTAACAATGCAGCCACATCCGTTTCCGCATTAATGCGCTGGATGCCCCCTTGATAGCTTAAGGCAATGTTGCTATCCCCGAGAGTAAAGGTGGGAGAAGTAATAACGGCACCAATACTGGTTTGAACTGTCTCAAAGCCTAAAGATCCATTAAAAAAGCGATCGCGAAAACTTGCTTCTAGATTGAGACTATGTTGGCCTTGGCCGCGCCCAATGGCTTGTTGTAAGCTAATACTGCCGCGTAAGTTATCTTCCAAGACATTCTCTTCAAAGCCATTAATTTGTGCATCTGCAGTAAAAGTAGTGCGAGGACTAATACTGCCGGTGAGTTCCCCTTCTACTCCAAATACTGCCGAATCCGCTATAGAATCATCGAAAACCGCTTGTTGCAAAAAATACTGCGGTGTAACCTTCAATTCCCATTTGGGAGTGTTCAATAGCGTAAAATCTCGTTCCACAAATAACCCCCCGCGATCGTCGGAATCAAAGCCAAACTGCAACAATTGCGGCGACTGTTCCCGTCGATCTAAAAGAATGCGATTTCGCGGAATGGGAAGGGAAAGCCCATC
Organism: Halothece sp.; assembly: GCA_042218725.1. Classification (GTDB taxonomy): domain Bacteria; phylum Cyanobacteriota; class Cyanobacteriia; order Cyanobacteriales; family Rubidibacteraceae; genus Halothece. The sequence goes on from JBDGQV010000229.1 coordinate 2,075, forward strand.
GTCAAACACTAACCGTTGATCCGAGGTGACAATTTCATCGCGCAATGGCCCCAATTGGCGAAACTTAGCGGTATCCGCCCGCAATTCCAATTCTGGCGGCGAAAACGGATCATTAGTAATGCGAACATTAGTGGCGGTCCAATTGCCCCCATCAAACTTAATCTGATCGGCTTGAAACCGCAATCGTTGAATGTTTCCTCCCCCCGTTTCTGGAGAAGCGAAATTTTCCACACCGCGTCCGCCGCCAACAGAAAGTTGGAATTGAGATTGTTGGGTAACATCCTGAAGGGGGTTCTCTTGTAACGGCGTTTTCGGTCGTGTCGTGGGAGTCGCCTCATTACCTTCTCCTAAGGAAATGTCCCGTTTTAGGGTGGGTTGAAACACTTCGCCGCTGCCATTTTGAATAACGCCTTGATCTTGCAGAAAATTATACTCAAAGCGATCGCCCTTGAGAACCTGTTCCCCCCGTCGAAAAGTAACATTGCCCGTTGCCACTGCCATCCGCGTTTCAACGTTGATCTTTAGTTCATCTGCAACTAATACCCCTTGCGCAAATCGGGCAGTGACATTTCCTGTAGCGGTAATCACCTGTCTTTTGGGACTGTAGGTTTGGCGATCGGCAGTAATTTCCAGAACCCTTGGCGGTTGTTGTGAGTTCTCCTGGGCAATTTGCCACTGTTGGGTTTTCCCTCCTCTCACCTTAATGCGAATCCGACCAATGCGCTGTCCATCATTCAGTTTCTCTAACGGTTGCGTCAATGCCAGCGGCGATGAGGTCGAGGCGTCAGTAACGGTTTCTGGTGTCGGAAAGGGAGGAACATCCGCAAATAGCATTTATTTCGGTATTAATTCTTAATTAATCGATAGTTGAGTATCATTGTAAAGAGCGCATCCATTATCAAGTATTGATGCTCGATTGTCAATATGAATGACTTAGCCATTGAAACCAGAGGATTAAGCAAACAATATGATCGACAACTTGCCGTTTGCGATGTTGATTTACAAATTCAAACAGGAGAAGTTTATGGGTTAATTGGGCCCAATGGCGCTGGGAAAACCACACTCATCCAAATGTTAGCAGGAATTGAAGAGCCAACAGTGGGGGAAATTTATTGGTTTGATCAACCCGTGCGGTTTGATCAATCCCATTTTCCCTTAAAGCGGCGTCTCGGTTATCTGCCTGATGATTTTCCCCTGTATGATGATCTCACAGTATGGGACTATTTAGATTATTTTGCCCGTCTCTATTATCTTCGCCAGCCTCACTTACGCCGCCGTTTAGAAGAAGTTTTAGAGTTAGTCCAATTAGAGTCGAAACGCAACAGTTTAATTTCTACCTTATCCCGAGGAATGCGTCAACGCTTGAGTTTAGCGCGAACCATTATTCATGAACCGATTTTATTACTATTAGATGAACCCGTTTCCGGGCTAGATCCCCTTTCACGCCAACAATTTCGGGAGATTATCAAAGTCTTGCAAGAGGCGGGAATGACAATTTTAATCTCTTCTCATATCTTGAGCGATTTAGCGGAACTGTGCACGTCTATTGGCATTATGGAGTTAGGCTATTTAGTGGAAAGTGCCCCTCTCGTTGATCTTTATCAACGGTATCCCCAACAAGAGTTGATTATTTCCGGGTTAGATGATTTAGACACCTTGGCGCAACAATTGCCGAATTTTACCGGCGTTGATACCTATGAAATTTTGACTGAGAAAAAACAAATTAATATTCAATTTTATGGTAGCGATGAAGATAAAGTAAACCTACTGCGATCGCTGATCAATGCCGGGTTTTCGATTACTGAGTTTTACACGCAAAAACAACATTTAGAAAAACTTTTTTTACAACTTGATCACAAACAACCGTCTTAAATTTAACTCAATTCAGCACCTTCGTATAATTCACTTAAGCTAATTTCAAACTCAAAGCTTTTACAACTTAAAACAGCATTTGTTTCTTGATACTCGCTTAGCAACCATTGCTGATCATTTTGTTTCGTATATTGCATTAAATAGTAAGAATCTTGATCAATCAAAAGATATTCTTGCAAGTCGGGAATCGAACGATAGGCTGAAAATTTTTCCCCTTGATCATAATTTTTTGTGGAATTTGACAACACTTCCGTAATTAAAATGGGATTCATGACGGTGGTGGTACCGGGATCAGCATAAATCGGGTCTCCGGAAATGACCATGACATCAGGATAGGTATAAATCCGATAACGCGGAATCCATAATTTGACATCACCGATATAAACGCGATAGTTGCGCTTTCTTAAGCCAAATTTCAAATGTGAGGCCAAATTGAGTGAAATTTCATTGTGATTGGTCGTTCCACCCGTCATGGGGATAATTTCTCCATCATGATATTCATGTCTTTGTTCGGTCTCCTCTTCTAAGGCTAAATATTGTTCCGGCGTATAAAAGGATGATTGAATTTCTGTCGCCATAATGATTAATTTTTTGTAAAAACGAGTAATCTAACGATGTTCCAATTGGGAAGATAGATTCTTTCTCTTTGTTATGGATTATCTGCAACGAGATGAATTCCCTATTGACATGAAATCGAATCATTCATGCTACACATGAGGAATCCCTTCTCCTTGTCTCCTTGTCCCCTTGTCTCCCACCTTTAGTTAAGCAATGCTATAACACCTATCCTAGCAACCGGAACAGGATATACTAGAACCCAATTCCGAACTGTGTCATCTTATCTATAGGGAACAATTTAGCACTCGTCACATTCAGCAGGCGAAAGTCGTAAGGAGTTATCTTAAATGCTAGCAACGGTGAAAGAACGCATCAGCAACTGGAATCCCCAACTGGTGCGCGAAATTAAAGGACGTTGGAAGGGTCGCAATCTTGTCATTGCTGTCGGGGCTTCTTTCTTAAGCCAAGCCCTCATTTATTTGGGGTTCCGAGAAGAACTTCCCAAAACTGCCAATCACATGAATCGTTACTGTGTTGGCACTCCCCCCGCCGATGAATTAAGCGCAGCCCAATTTCATAATCCCCCTAACAATTATTGTCTGGAAAATGCTGCCGGCAATTTCGTCATTAATTGGGAATTATGGTGGCTGGATGTCTTTACTTGGTTAAGCGTTTCTTTTCTGATTGTTTTATTAGTCGCGGGAACTTATGTTTTAATTAACGATCTCTCCCAAGAACAACAAAAAGGAACCTTAAGTTTTGTTCGTCTGACGCCTCGTTCCGTTACCAATCTGTTAGCGGGTAAAATTTTAGGAGTTCCCATTTTAATTTACACGGTCATGCTGTTAGCCTTTCCGCTTCATCTCTGGGCAGGCATGGCAGCCAAAATTCCAGTCAGTTTAATTTTGGGATGGGATTTAGCAGTCATCGCCAGTTGCATCTTTTTCTATAGCGTTGCCCTCCTCTATGGCTTAGTCACCACTGGCTTCAGTGGGATGCAGTCTTGGTTGGGAACCGGCATCGTCTTCGTGTTTCTGTTAATGGCAACCAAAGCCGGTTATAGCAATGGGTTAGTCAACCATAATCCCTTCGACTGGCTAAGCTTATTTTATCCGGGGAAACTGCTTCCCTATTTAATTGGAGAAACGCCTCATTCTTTAGACACCATTGGGTATTTTAATCTCAAAGAGACAGCCGCCTTGAAGTGGTATGGCTTACCCCTTTGGAATAATGCCTATAGCGCGATCGCGCTTTTAATCGTCAACTATGCTTGGTGGACTTACTGGGCTTGGCAAGGCTTGCAACGGTGTTTTCGGAACGCCCATGCCACGCTTTTCAGCAAACAAAAAAGTTTCTGGTTTACCGGCAGCATCACTGTTTCCTTATTAGGCTTTATGTATCCTGAAGCCGGAGATCCTGAATATGTGTCCCATGAATTATTGGACAACTTTCACATCTTGTTCGGCATAGAAGTGGCGGTGTTTCTCTTCCTCATTGCTGCCTTATCTCCCCATCGTCAAACCTTGCAAGACTGGGCCAGATATCGTTACCAAAAAACTGACAAACAGACGCGAAACTTGCTGGCGGATTTAATGCGCGGGGAATACAGTCCCGCTAACGGCGCGATCGCGCTCAATTTACTCGCCAACGGTTTACTCATCACAGTCGCGATCGGTTTCTTGCCCTTGGAAAATCACCGCTTATCCCTATTGGGAATGCTGTTATTAACCGGCAGCGCCTTGTTGATCTATGCCAGTATTGCCCAACTATTCTTATTGATGAAAACCCCAAAACGGAGTCTGTTTGCCACGGTTGCCGTCAGTACCCTGATGGTAGTCCCAGGAATGTTAGGCACAATTGTTCCATTACCGCAAATGGTCAGTTTAACCTTTTTCCCCATTGCCGCCAATGCCTATATTCCCCCAACCCTAATTTTCTTCACCCTAGCTGCCCAATGGGTTGTCATTATTAGCTGCAATATTCAACTTACTCGCCAACTCAAAAAAGCAGGGGCTTCCAGTACTAAAAGCTTGTTTTCCGAACCAAAAACGACCCCTCGCCGTTTACCTCAAAATGCCCAATAAAAAAATAAGCCCCCCAGCATGGGGGGTGGGGATAGTTGCAAGCCCCCAGAGGGGGTTGGGAGGCCATTGAACAGAAACAATCAGACTACTTAACAGTAACCTTTGCCCCTGCTTCTTCTAACTGATTCTTCAGATCTTCGGCATCATCCTTGGTTGTGCCTTCTTTAAGCGCTTTTGGCGTTTCTTCCACTAAGCCTTTTGCTTCTTTTAAGCCCAAGCCAGTGATGCCCCGAACCACTTTGAGAATGGCAATTTTCTTGTCAGAGGGAACTTCATCCAGAATGACATCAAATTCAGTTTGTTCTTCTGCTTCTTCTTCGCCGCCGCCAGCAGCCCCTTGAGCTGGTGCCATCATCATGCCGCCGCCGGCAGGGGCAGAAGCATCTACTCCAAACTCTTCTTCGATTTGCTTAACGAGTTCTGAGGCTTCTAATAAGGAGAGAGTTTTTAATTGTTCGAGAATTTCGTCAGTTTTTTCAGACATGGGTTTGTACTCCTAAATAAAATGAATGATTGATTAATGAATAACAATCTAGGCTGCCTCTTGGTTGTCTTTTTCTGAGACTTCCTTGAGCGCTCGCGCCAGAGAAGTGGGAACCTCTTTGATGCCAGTGGCAATTTTGGTCGTATTGGCATTGATTCCCCGAGCAATCCGTGCCATCAGTTCTTCCTTAGAGGGAAGGTCGCCGATGGCATCCACTTGCTCTTTACTCAAAGGCGCCCCTTCCATTACACCACCGCGCAACTCAGTTTTATTGGTGGCTTTGGAAAAGTCTCTATAAGCCTTGATGGCATTGCTCAAGTCATCCTTGACAAATAAAAATGCCGAGGATTCCCTGAGAAAATCTTGTAAAGGTTGCCAATTTTCATCCCCATCAACGGCTCGGCGCATCAGAGTATTTTTGGTCACCTTACAAGTAGTTCCTGTTTCACGCAGTCGAGTGCGCAAATCGGCAAATTCAGCAACAGACAACCCCTTGTAGTCAATCACAATCGTCAGTTGCGATTCACTCAAGAGTTCTTGCAGCTCCGCTACGACTTGTTTTTTATCTTCTATTGATCTACCCACACGCGCTTGCACCTCCTAGTCTTCAATGTGATTTTCCCCTCATCAAAAAAACCCCGGATACTTTCCGAGGCTTGATTGACCCACCCTCCCAACCGCCCAAATATTGGGCAAAAAAGGGGAATTGCGGGCATTCACCTCGGCAGGACATTAAGCGTTATCTGCGCCCCTGCTGTCTTTGGCGTTTGCTTGTATTCAGTTGTCCAGTTAGACGGCTTCCGGCAGCTTGTAATCGCGCAAGGCGCCGACATCAACCTCGATGGAGGGTCCCATACTGGCAGCCACATGAACGTTGCGCCAGTATCTTCCCTTGGCCCCAGAAGGGCGATTCCGATCAAGGGTAGTTTGTAGGGCTTTCAGATTCACTAATAAGTCTTCTACCGAAAACGAAACCTTGCCAAATCGAAGATGCACGACACCGGTGCGATCAGTCCGAAATTCTTGTTTCCCGGCTTTGAATTCTTGGATCGCTTCCTCTAATTCGTTGGTAACCGTGCCTCCTTTGGGAGACGGCATCAATCCTCTTGGCCCCAGAATGCGCCCTAATTTTGCAACTTGCGGCATCATATCCGGGGTTGCCATGACCACATCAAAATCCATGCGGCCGTTTTGAATTTCTTGAATCAATTCTTCAGAACCGACAACTTCGGCACCGGCATTGCTGGCTTCGTTCACTTTTTCTCCGCGAGCAATGACTGCAATGCGTACCGATTGACCGGTTCCTTTGGGAAAAGTGACCGTTGTTCGCAGTTGTTGGTCAGTATATTTGGGATCAAGCCCTAAACGGATATGGGCTTCTGCGGTTTCTTCAAAATTTGCCGTAGCTGTTTCTTTGAGTAATGCTAGAGCTTCCTCTGGTTCGTAGGGACGATCTTCTACTTTTTCCAGCAGCTCCCGCATCCGACGAGATACTTTTTTTACCATTGTTCTCTCCTTGGGTCAATAATGAAGCTTTCGCCTCTCCCCGATTGCGTTACAGTTTAATCTTTAATGGCAATTCCCATGTTATGGGCGGTTCCTTCCACAATTTTCATTGCCCCCTCTAGATCATAGGAGTTGAGGTCGGGCATTTTCGTTTCAGCGATTTCCCGCAATTGCTCGCGGGTAATGCTTCCGGCGGTTTGACGGTTGGGTTCGCTGGACCCTTTTTCGATTCCCGCTGCTTTCTTTAAAAGAACGGCAGCCGGCGGCGTTTTGAGGACAAAGGTGAAACTGCGGTCTTCATAAACCGAAATTTCAACCGGAATCACCATCCCTGCTTGGTCAGCAGTTTGGGCGTTATATTCTTTGCAAAACGCCATAATGTTGACCCCGTGTTGACCGAGCGCCGGGCCAACTGGGGGAGCAGGGTTTGCTTTTCCCGCAGGAAGTGCCAATTTAATAAGCGCGACAACTTTTTTTGCCATTGCTAACCTTGTTTCTCAACCTGATTAAATTCCAATTCCACTGGGGTTTCTCGTCCAAAGATGGAGAGGAGGGCTTTCAGTTTGTTTCTTTCAGAACTGACTTCCACCACTTCTCCTTCAAAGTCTTTGAATGGCCCAGTGAGGACTACGATCTTATCACCTACTGCTACTTTTGCCTGAACAACTGGCTCTTGTTCTTCACTTTGTCGGAAAATCCGTTCCACTTCTGAGGGGCTTAAAGGCACCGGTTTAACATGACCTCTGCCTCGACCATAAGGACGCATTTGTTCTGCCCCAACAAAGTTAATCACATTCGGGGTATTTTTGACGACTTGCCAGACTTGATCATCCATAATCATCTGGATGAGAACATAGCCTGGAAAGACTTTTTCTTGGCTTTGTTGGCGAGACCCATCTTTGCGCAATTTAAAGACAGGGGTTTGGGGAATTTCAATTTGCAAAATCCGGTCAGCAACATCGAGAGTTTGACTCCGTTGCTCTAGATTTGCTTTTACCCGCTTTTCGCAACCGGAAGCTACCTGAACCGCATACCATCTTGGTTTGCGATCAGTGGGTTGATCGAGGTTGGGATCTTCTTGTTGGTTATCTGTGGCAAAACTCATTAAAATACCTGTCCTGCGATCCACTTAAAGAGGTTGTCAAATAAGTAAACAATGGTGGCAACAAGGGTGACCATTAAAATGACCCCTGCTGACTCACTGATGAGTTGCTTACGGCTCGGCCAGACAATTTTACCAAGCTCTTCTCTGGTTCCTTTTAGGAAGTCGAGAAGATTCGAGGCCTTTTGCTCCTCTTTTACTTCGGGGCGGTTGCTTGTTTTTTGCTCTTTCTTTGCCACAATTAAATCCCCTTTTTGTGCTCTGGACGGTTTCCTTCTCAGCGAAAAAATTTGCCCCCCGATGCAGTGACTCACTGGAAAAGGGGGGAAGAGACTAACGAGCGCGCCCTGGAGGACTCGAACCCCCGCCATCGGGTTTTGGAGACCCGCGTTCTACCAACTGAACTAAGGACGCACAACTTGCATTACGTTTTGGAATTTAGCCAATTAGCCCTAGAACTATAGTTTAACATCTATCGCTTGAGTTGACGATGCTCGCACTGAATTTACTTTTTGCGATCAAACCGTTCTTTAACCCGAGTGGCTTTCCCGACGCGATCGCGCAGATAATACAATTTAGCACGACGGACTTTGCCGCGGCGAATGATTTTAATATCCCGAATTCGGGGAGAATGCAGTAAAAATACCCGTTCTACCCCAATTCCTTGAAAAATGCGCCGCACCGTGATTGTCTCATTAATCCCGGTGTGACGTTTCGCGATCACGATGCCTTCAAACGGTTGAGTTCGGGTTTTTCCTCCTTCTTGAATCAAAACCCCCACCCGCACCGTATCCCCCACATAAATATCGGGGAGATCATCTTTCATCTGCTCTTGTTCAATGGAGCGGATGACTTCTTGTGCATTCATGGCTTCAGCCCCCAACGAAAATGTCACAGCCTATTATCTTAAATCACGCCATTAAATTTTGTCAACTTAACCTTCTCTTTACTTTTAACCGATACAGTAAAATAGGAACCCTATGTGTGTCGTAAGAAACTGGTTTGAACTGATCAGGGGATTCTTAACCTAATTTTTACAATTAAACGATATGTTGCTACCGGGTTAATCACTGAAAGAATACGGAGAAAATCTATGTTAAATCAATATTCTCGTCGTCTCGTTTCTATTGCATCTGCTGGAACCCTAGCTTTAACTCTCGCTTCATGTGCTGGTGGAGGAAACCAACAAGCCACTGAAGGAGGCGGCGAAGGGTCTCAACTTAGCGGCTCTGTCTCTATTGACGGCTCCAGTACTGTATTCCCCATCACTGAGGCAATGGCGGAAGAATTCCAGAAAAAATATAACGATGTCCGAGTGACCGTTGGGGTTTCGGGAACTGGTGGCGGTTTCGAGAAATTCTGCAATGGTGAAACCGATATTTCTGATGCTTCCCGTCCAATTAAACAATCGGAAATTCAAAAGTGTAATGAGGCAGGCATCAACTTTATTGAAATCCCCGTTGCCTTTGACGGCATCTCAGTGGTGAAAAATCCCAACAATGATTGGGCAAGCTGTCTTACCACTCAAGAATTGGAACAAATCTGGCGCCCCGAAGCTGCCAACAAAGTTGACAATTGGCAGGACATCCGTTCCAGCTTCCCTGACCAAGAGCTCAGTTTATATGGTCCCGGCACTGACTCTGGAACCTTTGACTATTTCACAGAAGTAATTGTTGGGGAAGAAGGAGCAAGCCGCGGCGACTATCAAGCCAGTGAAGACGACAACGTCATTGTGCAAGGGGTCAGTAATGCCAAAGGTGCTCTCGGCTACCTGGGCTTAGCCTACTACACTGAAAACAAAGATAAAATGGATGCCATCAAGGTCAACGACCAAAATGCCCAGAACGGAGAAGGTTGTATTGCTCCCAGCGATAAAACCGTATCAGAAGGTACCTATCAGCCTTTATCTCGCCCGCTCTTTATTTACGTGAAGCAATCTGCTGCGGAAAATAAACCTCAGGTGCGGAAATTCGTTCAATTTTATATGGACTCGGCAAATCGCAATTTAATTTCAGAAGTCGGTTATGTTCCCCTTACCGATAGTCTCTATCAACAGGCGCTGAAACGATTTGAAAACAGTAAGACCGGCACGATGTTTGAAGGCGGCTCCACAGCAGGTGTCAAGTTAAAAGAGGTTCTCTAGGTGAATGGAAACTGGAAATAACTAACTAGCGGCCAACAAGATAGCTAAATTAGCATCCAAAATTGGTTAGTTGCTTTTCTAGACTAACCGCCAACGATTAGAGATTGCGCTTTCTTCAGGCGAAGGCGTAATCTCTAAGTTAAAACAGCTTTTGTCTTGTCCACATGAGAAACAGTAATGACAAATCAGTCCTCTTCTAGTGAAAACTTATTTAACCCCAATCGCGCTTTGAATAAAATTACCGAGCGCGTTGTTGTTGTCATTTTAGGCATATTTGCCTTTATTTCCATTGCGACCACTGTCGGGATTATTCTGACCCTTGCTTCCGAAACTTGGGCATTTTTCCAAAAAGTTCCAATTTGGCGGTTTCTCACCGATACGGCATGGACGCCCCTGTTTACGAATCCCCAATATGGGATTTTGGTTCTGCTCAGTGGAACGTTTTTAACCTCGATTATCGCGATTCTTGTTGCCTTACCTCTGGGCTTGCTCTCGGCAATTTATCTGAGTGAATATGCCCCAGCCAAATTGCGCCGTTGGGTGAAGCCTGCCATTGAAGTGCTAGCCGGGGTTCCCACTGTCGTCTTTGGATACTTTGCCCTGCTATTTGTGACGCCTTTATTACAAGACACCATTTTTAGTTTACCCTTGATGCCCGATTTAGAAGGGTTTAATGCTCTCAGCGCCGGGTTAGTGATGGGAATTGCCATTACGCCTTTAGTGGCTTCCATTAGTGAAGATACAATTTATTCGGTGCCTCAGGATTTACGTCAAGGGGCCTATGCCATGGGTTGCACCAAAAAAGAAGTTGTGACGGGAGTTGTCATTCCCGCTGCTTTATCTGGGATTGTCGCTTCCTTTATTTTGGCGGTTTCCCGTGCGGTGGGAGAAACGATGATTGTCACTGTCGCAGCCGGGATGAATCCGACTTTAACGCTAAATCCGCTGGTTTCGGTACAAACGATGACCTCTTTTATTGTGCAGGTGAGTTTAGGGGATGCGCCCACCGGTTCCATTGCCTATCAAACACTATTTGCCGTCGGCTCAACCTTATTTTTGATTACCCTGGCTCTAAATATCTTTAGTTTCTGGTTTGTTCGTCGATTTAGGGAGCAATACGAATAATGACCACTGCAGATTCCATTCAACAGAGTGAAGACTCACAATTTCAAACCTCTCTCAGGAAGCGTTATCAGCAAGGCAGTATTTTTCGCATTGTTAGCCTGATTGCTACTTACATTGGTTTAGCGGTTCTAGCTGTCTTGCTAATTGATGTGGTTCGGGATGGCATTGGTTATCTGGACTGGGGATTTATGAGCAATTATCCCTCTCGTAAACCGGAAGAAGCAGGGTTTCTGTCTGCTTGGGTGGGCACGATTTGGCTCATGGTAATTACGGCCATTGTTTCGTTTGTCGTCGGCGTAGGCTCGGGCATTTTCTTAGAAGAATTTGCGGCCGACACTTGGTATGCCAAAATTATTGAGGTCAATATTGGCAATTTAGCGGCAGTGCCTTCCATTATTTACGGCTTACTGGGATTGCAAGCCTTTGTCCGAGTCATGGAACCCCTAACCGGGGGACGGAGTGTTTTAGCAGGCTCGTTAACCATGTCCTTGCTGATTATCCCGATTATTATTGTTTCCACTCGCGAAGCCCTGAGAGCGGTTCCTGATAGCTTAAGACAAGGCGGTCTGGCATTGGGAGCCACTCGTTGGCAAGTGGTGCGAGAGCAGGTATTCCCCTTAGCTTTCCCAGGAATGTTAACCGGAACGATTCTGGCGCTTTCTCGGGCCATTGGCGAAACCGCACCTCTAATTGCCGTAGGCGCATTAACCTATATTGCCTTTTTACCGCCAATTTGGCCAATTACACAGGGCTTGCAAACGCCTTTCACAGTCATGCCCATTCAAATTTTTAACTGGGTATCGCGTCCCCAAGAAGAATTCCACTCAGTTGCCGCTGCGGGAATTATTGTCCTGATGGTGGCCTTACTCCTGATGAACTCCATTGCCATCTTTTTGCGTAACAAGTTCCAGCAAAAAATCTACTAAACATCATTATTCTTAACGATGGAGGAAACGAAAAATGACCAATGAGCCCCAACTTTCTCAAACTTCACCCAATGCCGCTTCTGAGCCCGATGACCGAGAACGGGTCTTCAATGTAGACAATGTCAATGTTTATTATGGCTCTTATTTGGCCGTACGAGATGTAACAATGGACATTTACGCCAATGAAGTTACGGCTTTGATTGGTCCCTCCGGTTGCGGCAAAAGCACCATTCTCCGTTGCTTTAATCGCTTGAACGATTTAATTGCCGGGGCAAGAATTGAAGGGAAAATTACGTATCATGGCAAAGATTTATATGCCAAAAATGTGGACCCGGTTGAAGTGCGCCGCAGCATTGGCATGATCTTCCAAAAGCCCAATCCGTTTCCCAAATCGATTTATGAAAATATTGCCTTTGGGGCGCGGATTAATGGTTACCAAGGCGATATGGATGAATTAGTTGAACGAAGCCTCAAGCAAGCAGCCCTGTGGGATGAAGTCAAAGATAAGTTGAAAGAAAGCGGGTTATCCTTATCTGGGGGGCAACAACAACGGTTGTGTATTGCTCGGGGCATTGCCATTCAACCCGATGTCATTTTAATGGATGAACCCTGTTCTGCCCTTGATCCGATTTCTACCCTTCGCATTGAAGAATTAATTGCTCAACTTAAAGAAAAATATACGATTGTGATTGTTACTCACAATATGCAGCAGGCTTCACGAGTCTCTGACCGAACTGCCTTTTTCAATGCTAAGCCCATTGAAGGCGGCAAACAGGGATATCTAGTGGAATATGACACCACTGAAACCATTTTCCAAAGTCCTGCCGAAGAAGCCACTCAGCAATATGTTAGCGGCGCGTTTGGTTAAAACAATCTAAATAATTTCGCCTGATCTCGACTTTTTCCACTACCATTGGCGGTAGTGGTTTTTATTTTCCGCTTGATCAGTATTGAGTTCCCTTGCTAGATCCTTCTGGTACATTGTCTTTTTTAATATAGACAAGTAACGGGTTTGCCTGATCAGCTAATCACTAGGGAGCGATATCAGAAAAGATGGCGGCAAATAAAAAGCATTATATCGATATCTTCTGCCAATATTG
>JBDGQV010000023.1:0-1261 GCA_042218725.1 Halothece sp.
AATATCAGTTTATCATAAGCCCAATAATGGCACGATTGAGCGCCGCTCAGGAGGCGAAGGCTTAATCGCGCTGGAACCGAATTTCTTTTCCTCTCACAATAATCTCGCAGATACTTGATTACAGTTAATTATGAAAAATTTTCCCGATTCGCAAGCTAAAATCAGGCAATAAAGCTGATGTCAGCACATCTGATGTTGTTAAAGTGAACGCCAAGGTTAATTGTCCGTTTTTTTCCCGATAAACTTCTACCTGTTCAGTAAAGCGATCCACGATCCAATATTCTTTGACGCCCCCTTGGGAATAGAGTTTTAATTTTGCTTGCTTATCGCGGTAAATATTCCTTTCCCCTGCCGAAAGCACTTCGACAACTAATTCTGGAAACCCCGTAAAATGTCCAGCTTCATCTTCAATAGCTGTTAATCTCATTGCTAACCCACACCAAATCAGGAATAACACTATCCTGTGAGGAAGGAATAATTCCAGGATTCGGAATGACAAAACCAAGATGGTTCTCTGACCAGTCTTCCAGTTTTCTGCCAATTTTATTAATCAGGTTTTGGTGTTTCCAGTGAGGGGCGCGAGTCACAAATAATTCCCCATTAATAATTTCACGGCGAATTCCCTCATTTTCAGGAAGTGCATTTAAGTCATGGATGGTCCATCGAATGGAAATAGTAGATTGATTCATCGGCAGTTGCTGAAAAACCAGCAGGTATGTTGACTCTAGTTTATCGTAGTTGAGCGAAAAAACCTCGTCCTCTTGCTAAATTAAGTACATGTAGGCGCGATCGCGATGAAGAGGGGATAACATTGACAAAAAACGAATAATCTCTGTTCCCCTTTAAAAAGGGAGCAATCACCGTTGTAGAACTGTAGCGATTTCCAACATCATTCTGCAAGATGAGGCAAGGGCGTTGTTTATTTGCTTCGCTCCCTACAACTGGTTCAAGGTCGATCCACCAAATCTCACCCCGTTTATAGGTTAGTTCTCCATTAGGCATCAGTTCCTAAGCCATCTCCGACTGTGGCATCCCACAGTTGAATTTCTCGTTGGAACATAGAATCTTCCTCTTGCTGCTGATAAGAATGAGCAAGCTGTTGAGCCAACTCTTGCTTTTGTGCTTTTGCTAAAAGTTGATTGATAAACTGGCTTCGATCAGATGCTTTTTCATCAATGAATTTCAGAAGTTCTTCATCAAGAGTGATGCTAATTTGAACACTCATTAAATTGCTCTCTGTTGATGTCGCTGTTAACTTTAG
>JBDGQV010000230.1:0-11936 GCA_042218725.1 Halothece sp.
ACTAGCCACCGCAATCAAATATTGATTAATAATTGGCAATAGCAATTTTCGGACCAAGGAGGTACATGTATTATCCTCGTTAGTTCTTTTCCCAAGAACCAATCACAAACACTAACGAGTTTGTACCTCACCCGGTTCAGAGTAGGCGATATCAAGTGATGGCATAAATTGTAACTGCGATTTAACGAGTCGATGTCCCTCGACTAGCACGGTATGTATACTCGCTGACCGAAGGATTGGGATGATTGGGATCAATCAGTTTACTTCCTTGTTTCCAATGATTCGGTTCGGCAAGAATTGCTTGGTGAGTGCCATCCTTCTGTTTAGACACTAGCATCCACATCTTACTGTGCTCACTACAGAAAAATTCCTCTAACCAAGAGCTGCCATCCATATAGGCTCCCTTCATGGCAAGAAATTTTGCTTTTTTGGTAGAAATGCCAAGATGCTTTTTGATGCTAGCAACGCCTTCGTAAAAAACACGATGTTTTTCACTCCCAAAACGCCATAGTCTTTCTCCACAGTAGGGACAATAAAACTTGGGGGTTTTTTTGTGACGGCTACGTTTGTTAGGCATTTGCGACACTCCTCTAAGATATTGCGTTATCTCACCACTTTTTTTAAATAATAACACGTAAATTAATCAAATAAAAGTTACACTTTATTACGTAGTTGATTTATTTGATCAGGGATAGTTCTCATAGGCTCTGTTTGTAGGTAGATAGAAAGTGACTGTTTTGTTGAATCACCAACGTGCTTTTGAAGTTAATAACGCTTGTAATACGTCTGACCACCCACAAAAACGCTATCGTTTTGCTGATGTTCAGTGTTGACTAAACGTGTCTCAATTGTTACTTACTCTCAGTCAATACTTAAATAATAACACGGAAATACATAAGTAGCAATTACGACTTATCAGTTAAGAAAATCGTAGCACTAAAAAGAATAAATAGTCCTTAATGATCTAACCCATCACTATTTTGGCATATCCCACACCTACTATTATAGAGTCTGATCAATATTTAAGCTATTTGTCTCCCCGTTTCCCTGAAAAAATCCTATTTTGAAGCTCTCGACCGCCTAAAAGAATACTGATGCTAGTGATACTTGGTTCCCGCATCATCGTTTGCGAGTTAATATTTAGGGGATTGATAGGGCTGAACGCCTGATTGCCTAGGTTGCAGTCACTTAGTGTCAGCAATTGATGGGGGAAATTTCACCACAGGAGCCTCTCACCCAGCCCAGGATTTTAAGAGCCAGCCGAGAATGATTCCTAAACCGCCAAATCGCACCGCTAGCCAAAACGGTTCTAGCAGATCTTTCCAAGTCACAAGACGGCTTTCTAGGTTATAGTCTAAAGCGTCTAACTCTGATTGCAGACGTTTCAGTTTTGCTTTTAGTTCCTCTTTTTGGGAGCGATCGCGCTGAATTTGATAATATCGTCGTCGCAGATCAATCAGCGCTTGTTCCAGTTCCTGCAGGCGAGTTTCCCATTGGTCATCATTTTGCGGCGGCTGAGAATTAGAAGGAGACATTTTACAATAGACTTAACTGGCTCCTTAGTTATTGTACCCTTGTTAGGAAACCAAACTCATGTCACAACTTAGTCCCTCGGCAACCCGCGATGATTTGTCGGAAAAAAGTACTTTAGAATTGGCGCAATTGTTAGCCCAGAAATGCGCGATCGCGCCTAATGATTGGCATCGTCTCAAAGCCAACCGCAAAGCCCAAGCCAATCAGCACATTACTGCCGCTCTAGTTTATTTAGAATCGGATCAAACCGAAGAAGCCCTAGCCCACCTCAAACAAGCAGTGGGCTGGCTGGATCGCTCAATTTCAGCGCCGCCATGTCCCACTCACGGCAACCATTAGACACTGGCCGGCATTTTTAACTGTTCCCAAGCTTTTCCTTCATACCCATAAGGAAACTGTTGGGGATCGAGAATTTCAGCGAGAATTTCGATAGAATCCACTAAACGGGGACCGGGGCGGTTAAAGTAAGCATTGCCGTCGACAATATAAACCCGGTTCTCTTGTACCGCCTTTAATTGGGACCAATCAGAACGTTGGGTCAACATTTGCGCTTCTTGGCGAGTTCGATCTAAATCAAAGCCGCAAGGCATAATCACAATCACGTCAGGATTGGCATTATGTAATTCTTGCCAGTCCACATAGCGCGATCGCGCCCCGGTTTCATCCAAAACTGGGGTTCCCCCGGCAATTTTAATCAATTCCGGAAGCCAATTTCCCCCCGACATTAAGGGATCAATCCACTCAATAGTGGCCACACGAGGGCGATCATTCACAGCAATCTCATCGGTAATGCGAGTACAAGCATCAACCCGACTTTGAAGATCGCTGAGGGCTTGTTGGGAATCCACACCAAGACGTTCCGCAACATGTTTCATATCCACCCAAACTTCTGTTAAGACATTGCCCCGTAGGGAAATAATTTCGGGTTGACTGGAGATGAGCTGTGCTGTTGCTTGTTGCACCTGGGATATACTCACCGCACAAGCATCGCATTGATCTTGCGTAATAATATGAGTTGGTTGCAACTGTTCTAAAACATCAGTTTTAATTTCATAAATGCTCAATGCTGACTGCATTAATGCTTGCACATCTTCATTAATCCCAGCGCTATTTTTTTGGGAATTTAAGCGGGCTTCGGTACAAACTGGCAAAGATTGAATCTCTGGAGGATAATCGCATTCATGAGAACGCCCAACGAGACAATCCGTTAAACCTAAAGCAGCTACTGTTTCCGTTGCACTGGGTAACAAGGAAACAATTCTTAAAGAGTTAGATGTTGTCATAATAACCTAGAGAAGTATGTTGGCAATAAACTAGAAAAAAAACACGCGGCGAACAGGAAATCTTAATTCTTTTGTAACGAATTTGAGAGCAATGATCAATTTTTTCTATCGATAGAAATAGAACTTTATTAGACTTGTTAAACTTTGATTAGATTAAAAAAACGATCAATGAAACACCGTTTCCCCCAACTTAGCCTTTACTTGATCCCGATTTTCGGCACCATTCCGGCAGCGTGGACACTTTACCGTCAAAAGGGAACTCCCCAACAACGTGCCGTCAGCCGTTTATCCCTAATGCTTGCTTTATCCTGGTTTCTTGCTTATACTTTGCTAGGATTAGGCGGCACTTTAACCCCCTCCACGGTTTGGTCCCTCCGTTTACTCTATCTTGACGGATTAATTACCTCCGGCTACTTTATCAGTTGCTTGGCATTATTCATTCGTTTATGGCAAGGAAAATCTCCAAGACTCCCTGGACTTAGCACTCTCGCTAACCAACTTTTTCGTTCTCGTTCTACCTAGTTTTTAACCAATGGTCACCCTATGTTAGTTTTTGACCAACTTTGTCCGGAAAAAAAACTGAGCTATCATCAGATGAAGTAAGTGAGTGTGAGGAAGCCCGTGCAAGTTCAGAGAACCCAACCATCTGGAAAATCAAAAAAAACAGCAACTTCTAAAAAAAGGCGTCAATCTCCCCATTGGTTTCTAATGGGATTGGGATTATCAGGCATAGCCATGCTCTCAGCAACCGCAGGGGCATTACTAGCTATTACCCTATCTTCAAAACCCTTGCAAGTAAGTCCCAAAACAGTTGAGCAAGATGTCGCTTTCAATGAAGAAGAAACCATTTCCAAGCAAGCGCCTTTGCAACTGCCAAAATTAACGCGACCCGTCAACATTTTGGTTTTAGGAACAAAAGTATTAAGTTCTGACCTGGGAAAATCGCCTCAACAAACCGGGGGCTATTATGCACGGGTCAATTCCTTTAAAGGGTTAACCGATACAATGCTGCTGATGCGGTTTAATCCCCAAACTGACGAGCTTTCTATTCTGTCTATTCCCCGAGATACGCCAGTTTATTTGCCCGATTACGGACGGATTAAAATCAATACTGCTAATCAACGCGGTGGAACTGCCCTCAGTGCCAAAGCGGTTCGGAAATTATTGGAAGATGTGCAAATTGATCGTTATGTGCGAGTCAATATCCAAGGGGCGGAGAAGTTGATTGATGCCTTAGGAGGCGTGAAACTATATGTTCCTCAGGATATGAAATATCGCGATCAGAGTCAGCATCTCAATATTAATCTTGAAAAAGGATGGCAACGACTTGATGGGGAAGAAGCTGTTAATTTTATGCTATTTCGTCATGATCAATATGGCGATATTGGACGGGTGCAACGTCAACAAATGTTGATTCGAGCCATGATTGAACAGGCTTTGAATCCAGGAACTTTAGCGAGAATTCCTAAGATTTATTCAGTAGTTAGATCGAATGTAGATACCAATTTAAGTATCGAAGAAATTTTAGCATTAGCTGGATTTGCGGCCAAAAGGGATCAGAAAAATATTGAAATGTTTATGTTGCCCGGAGAGTTTGGAAAAATGCAAAAACAAGGGCAATCCATTAGTTATTGGCTGCCGCACGAGCGCAAAATTGATCAGATGATGGCTCGTCATTTTAATGTGGGAGAGGTGCAACGCAGTAATAACAACGATGTTTCTCCTTATATTCGCATTGCCATTCAAGATAGTACCGATAATTCGCAAGCAGTACAATCAGCTGCTAGAACTTTAGAAAAAGCGGGATATCGCAATGTCTATGTTGCTTCCGACTGGAGTCAACCTTTATCGAAAACTCGGATTATTGCGCAAAATGGCAATGTTGAAGCAGCCCAAGCCGTTGCCAATGCCCTAGGAATCGGAGAAATTCGAGTGGAAAGTACAGGAGCTTTAGATTCTGACGTAAGCATCCAATTAGGAAAAGATTGGGTAGCTCGTCAGGAGTCGAAGTTAGAACCAGTGTCTAACTAGGAAATATTGGTTTCGGAAATTATTGTTTCATTGTCCACATTATTGTTGGTGATTGCAGTTGAAGTATTGTTTTTTTGAGATGCCATCCTCAACGTACTTTTAATGGTGGCAACAATGGGGACTGCAATTAAAACGCCTAAATATCCCGATACTCTTGCGCCGACCATTAAGGAAAATAAAACCACAATGGGATTAAGTCCAGTGAGCGTTCCTAACAGGCGAGGAGTAATTGTGTTTTCAATAATTTGATCAATAATTAAGGCGACGACTAATACTTTAAACCCTAGCCAAATACTTTTTAGGGTCAGAATAAAGCTAACAATAAATATGGTTAAAATAGCACCAAAAGGAATGAGCCCCATAATGCCAATAACAATCGCAAATAAAAAATAAAATGGAACTTCTAATAACCAAAACGTTGGCGTCATAATGATCGTTAAAGAAGTCGCAAGGGCAAATTGGTTAACAATATAACTATTAAAATTTCGTCGTAGAGAGCGCAACACTTGATTGCCTTTTTCTGGAAACCAAACTTCCACTGTACTTTGAAGAAATCCTTGATAAAAAATAGCTAGGAAAACTGTAAAAACAAGAATAAAAAAGATTTGTAGAAAGTTGCTAATGGTTCCTAACGCTAAATTAGGGATATCCATTAGTAATGATTGCAGTTGATCTTGCAGACTAATTTCAATTTGCCTAGTCCATTCGCTTAAATTAACGTTAATGAATGCTCCTAATTGTTGTAATTGAATGTCCGTTGATTCTATCCAGGTGGGAATCCGATCGCGCAACCTTTCTAGTTGTTCCAGTAAAAAGGGAAGACTCAATAGCGCGATTAATCCTGAAATAATGATCCCCGCGAAGAAGACAAGAAGAACAGCATACCCGCGTTTGACGTTTAATTTTTCTAAAAATTGGGTGGGATAACTTAATAAAAAAGCTAATAAAGAAGCAGCAATAAATGTCGTAATTAATTGATTGAAATAGTCAATGAAAGCAAGAAATAGCCAGCCATCAAGGATAATTAAAGGAAATACCAATAAAATAATTAACCAGCGGGGAAGTATTTCGCTTAAACGGTGGAACCAATGCGCGATCGCGTTCATTATGAAAAATCAATCCAAAATACATCAATTAAAATCATAAATCAAATTCGAACTAAGTCAAGATTTTGGCAATCAATATAATTACTCATGAATAGATTTTTGGAAAGAAAATTATTCAAATGAAAAACAAAAAGTGAAGTCTCTTAAATGCAATTCAAATCTGAGTAAAAGTGCCATGGCAACGCAGAAAATTAATTATCAAGGAATTTTCCATCCTAACTGCGTCGGTTGTTGATAAACCTTCTTTAAAGTATTCACATCACGAGCAGAAATGTTTGGTGAATCCCGAACTTGGGAGAAATAAAGCGCATCGTTGGGATTGGAACTATGTCCCCAAATACCTAATGCATGGCCGATTTCATGACGGGCTGCGGGTAGGGTATGAATGCTTGCTTGATCCGGGCTAATTTCGATAATCATGCGATGGATTAATCGGGAATTGTTGATATCAAATTCATATCGCGTGCGGGCACTGCGGGCACGGGAAAATTCCAGCTTTCCGGTTTTTGGATCGCGGGTGGTATTGAGAGGCGGGCGCGATCGCGCAATAATAATATCAGCTTGAGCGCGATTAGAGATTCGTTGCAACGGAAGATAGGCATCCCATTCCCGAATCGCAGTCATCACTGCTTTAACCCATTCCTGTTGATCTTCCTCGGAACCAGATAAATCCAGATAAATCTTGACTGGAAATTCTGACCAGATCAAGTAACCAAGAGGACTCGGTTTTACCTGGGAAAAATAATCCCCCACCTCAGCCTTAATTTCCCATTGTGCCAAGGAAGGGGGTAAAGGATGCGGTTGCGCGTCAGGAAGTTTTGCCTCAGTTTGGGAAGACGTAATATTAGAAGTGATACAAATCACTAAAAAGGACAAAATAGTGACTAATATCACTCTTGAAACTTTGTTTCCCAACCTCCCAATTTTGGGAAGCTGGTACTGAGTCATTGGCAACAACCGCTTCATGTTAACTAGAGTGGCTAGAGCGAGACTTACCCTTCATAAGGAAATGACTCGGGGAACATACACTTGTCGCTATCACAGCCACTGGGACCTGCTTCTTCTCCTTCTCCTTGATCATACTTGAGCAAGGCCGCATGAAAATCATCCATGGTCCGTCGTTCCTCTACTTCTCGCATCAGGCGATTGTAAGTTGCTTCATCAATGGGTTCAAAGGGTAAACGCGGAAAGGTCTGATAGGCATCAAAACGGGCTAATAAGGCGAAAGAAATGTATCCTTCATTATTCTCAATCCCATCATAAATGGCTTTGCCCAGATCCTCGATTTCATGTTCCCGAAGTTCCAGAGTTGCGGAAGTATTGTGGGTAACGTAATGTTGTTGCACCTGCATGGCAAAATCAAACTGCGCCAACACCGGAAATTGCTCAATATTAATGTCATCCGCACCCGGCAAATCGGCCCAAGACACCGCAACGGGAATTTCCACTAACCATTCCGTACAACGGGGATCAAAGGGATCATTGAGGAGATTGCCCTGTTCATCCTTATCCGACTGAGATGGAATGACATTATAGCCATAGTCAATGCAAGCGCGTGCCACAGGATCATTCTTGCCGAAGGTGACACGGCGAATAAACCGCACTGCTTTTGGCGGATGCCAACCGGGAGAGGCGCCGGTTAATAAGGATTTGGTGCCGCTCGGCTGGACAGTGGTGCATCGGTTTGGACGTTTAATCCCATGCCTGTCGCAGTACTCCCAAACCGTTTCATGAACAATATCTCGCCATTTTTCTAAATAAGCCTTTTCACGCTGTTTGAATGCCTGTCCTTGTTCGGTATTGGGACGCCCTGCTTCCCACCAGCGCAGCCAGTCAACGCCAAAGGCATGAACAAAGAAGTCAAATAATCCGGTAAAGGAAACGCCAACAATCGGATCCAGTTCGCGACTGTACTGATAACGCGGTTCTTGGAATTGATGGTTTAATAGCGTTGCCACCGATAAAGCACCGGCTTGAAAAGCTTCCCGTTGTTCTGTTTCATTACTGGGGTCAATCAAATTGAGGTGGATTTCCGAAAGATTGCAATGGAAGTTACTCCCGATAATTTCCCCGCAATTATGAGCCACTAAGCCATTGGCATCAAAGCGATGAACCCCCGGTACGGTACAATCATAAACCGCTTCTACTCCATTCGGTTCAATATTGGCAACGGTTGCCGTAAATCGTTCCTGCGGTAAGTTAAAGGCTTTTTCTGCTAAGGCATTGGCGAGTAATGCACTGGTTTCTGGGGTACTAAAGCCGATGAGGTTTTGAAAAACATGAAGATTGTCATCAGCAATTACCAGTTCATTTCGCAAGCAACTTGATGCA
This sequence comes from Halothece sp., assembly GCA_042218725.1. GTDB lineage: Bacteria > Cyanobacteriota > Cyanobacteriia > Cyanobacteriales > Rubidibacteraceae > Halothece. The sequence continues at coordinate 8,285 of JBDGQV010000230.1, forward strand.
ATGCCTAACCGTAACAACATCCGTTGCAGGGCTTGCAACTCTTCTCGATTTTCTCGAACTAAGGTCAGACTAATCCCTTGATGGGGACGATTTTGTAAAGTGGCCTCGGCAGAAAACAACCCTTGCAAGAAGCCGAGATAAAAGTTGTAGCTTCCTTGTTCTACCTGTGTCGTGATGGCGCTGCGTTTTCTGGGGCAGGTTAATACTTGAGCTCCGACCCAAGCGCGATTGTATCGCCCATTGAAGTCTGCTTTGAGGGTAGTAGCGGAATATTCCTCCTTTGCCGTTTCACCATAAAAACCGATTTCCCAACCTTGTTCAAAGGTGCCATGGCCTTCCCAAGGACGAATATCACGGTGATTGTGAAGCATCACGCGATCGCGCGGTTTAAGATTTTCCACCGCAACCCATTCCGTATATTGCGTTTTCTGGGTTTGGGCCGTAACTTTTAAGACTTTATGATTATTCGTTAACCGCAGCGTGTATCCTTCTTCTGTGGTTAACTTAACAAGGGGTTTGTTGCCGGTATAGAAGAAACCGTCTGGCGTCGTACTAAACAGTTCTCCATTGACATAGACACTATGCTGAATCCCAATTAAATCTTTAACCTGTTTCGCCCCATGCTCGGTGTGGACCCAAGTATCTGCTGTGACACAAGGATTCAGCCCGTAACGCTGCAGGCGGTGTTCCATTTCTTCATCAGAGATTTCTCCCTGACATTGATTCCTTAACCACGTTTTTGCCTTCTCACTCCCTTCTGTGGTGTAAAGGCGCAGGAACTCCCGTTTCTTTTCTGCTGTATCTAAAAGATCCACATTGGCACGGGCAATGGCTTCCGGTGCATACTGAATGGCCCCTTCACCCGAATAAAACTGACTGCGGACTGCTTCCACACATTCGGCTAAACTGGGTGAGCGATGATAAACGCGCGTATGATTGGCCATTCGTAGGGCATCTCGTTCCGGATCAATGTGCCAGTTGCCATTTTCATCCGGTTGCCAGAGATTTTGCTTTAATAAAGGCGAATTTGCGTCAAACTGCCTAATCCCTGCTGAATTATGGGTTAGATAGCCATCGCAGTAGAAACAATGGGCATCCTCTACTTCGATATCATACGTTTGAACAAAGCGACTTTCTCCAAGAGCGTGGAACGTAACAGGAATATCCATAGTCACATCAGATTCTTGGAAGTAACGCTCTACGTTGAACGTAGCTTTACTTTGGGTAGAGGTTCCTCCAAAGCCCATCCCTGTTACTTCTGTATAGCTGTACTGTTCCCGCATCATTTCTTTGGGAATAGTAAAACCGTACATCTTTAGACCCACTTTTAGTTCTCCCTTAACTGAGTGGGGAGCAATCAGACGGTTATACGCTTGTTTGAAAGCAGGAATGGTTAAATTCCATTTTGATTTCCAATTGTCTTCTTTTGGATGATAAATGTGGATCCGACCGGGAATGCCTAAAGAAGAAAGAACAGAGCTTACTTGACGGACAAAATTTGAGTAAACACTTGTCACCAGATAAGGAGGACGATTATTGACAGCCCCATCGCTATCCATTAACCCTGCTAAGTAGGCCGTGCGCGTTTCCACACTCCCTTGGAGAATGAACTCCGGCACCGACAGCGGCGTATTAGGTTGCTTGATGAACTTATAGAAGTACTCCGCTAAACGAATGCTGGAGCAGGTAAAGCGGTTAGTCCTCTCGTCATCATAGACAGAGCGTTTAGCACTCAGATCAAAGTGACTAAGTGCTTGATTTAACTTCAATTCAATATCATCTGCCATTGATGGGTCGGTAGCCCAGGAAACACTCCCATAAGGTTTGTTATGTTTATTGCGTCCCAGAGCAACGTAGCCATCTCCATGAGTAAAACCGATTAACCAAGCAACATCAGGGTTAAGCTCTGGAATGAAGAAATTCTTAGCTGTCTTGCTATTTTCAGGGCGTTGCTGGGTAAAGTCCTTAGGTAAATTGGTCTGGAGTCCTGGCAAGACACTGCGATTATGAAGCAATCGCTCTCCTTCTTCAAGCTCTGATACCTTTTTCCAGCAGTAATTGCCTAATGCATCGCTAAGTACAGCAAATCGGTGGTTAGAAGTCGCTTGAGGAATTGGCCCGTTACCAGTTAATTCATGAACTTGTTGGATCCCTTGATCAAACTTATCGATCACTTTGCGATAACCAAGCGGCGTCTGAACATAATCGCCAACTTTAATGTCTTTAATCGGGACTAAACCTCTCTTGGAGTGAACTAGAGAGTCCTCGGGCAGACAACGCCTTATATTGCCTGCGACAACAGTGGCAGCTGCTTCATCAATCAATAAACAGCATTCCTCAGCATTGAGTTTTCGCCCTTGGGCACGGTTGAGGATTTTCGCTAATCGGGGATATAATTCAGGAATTTTGATGGGATTGGCAACGCCGCCAAAGCCTTTCAGACGCTCTCCTGCCGGACGAACATGACTGGGATCAATTTCAACATTAATTTCTGTTTCTAAGTCCTCATTGCTGGAAAGTTCCAACAGTGCCTGATACGACTGTACCCATCCCTCGCGAGAATCGCCAATACAGATATTGACCTGTTGCGAATTTTTAATTTTGACTGTCGTTTCTTCTTGACGGGCTTCCGGCAACACCGTTCCAATCTCCCCGACAATCGAAACATTGAGGCGATTGCGAATTGCGGGGAGTTGGCTAATATATTTCTCTTCTAGAACTGCACCGGTTCCACAGCCCATCATGGCTAAGTCCATCATCAAGCCAAAGGCACGCCAATCCACAACATTGGTGGAAGTGCAATTGTAGGCGCCGGAGTAGTTGTTCGGGTGTTCTAGCCACTGGGTGCCCCCGACCCACAGCCACCGTCCTGCCGGAAGGCTTTTGAGATTCGTCATGGTTTTATTGAGAAGTTGGGCTTCTTCTGAAGTGAGTTGACCCAGTTTGACTAATCCAGAAAGGCAACGATCGCGCACTTGTTCCCAGGTTTCTCGCCCGCCATCCGTGCGGCGGCTATAGGTCCGAAAAAAAACAGGATTCGCTACTGGCGCGTTTTCCGGAAAGTTAGTGGATTGTTTACGCTCAAGCTCTCTGACCATAACAGGGTTAATTTAATTTATCTCGATTAAGGAGTGAGATTCTCATCTTAATTAATTCTCGCGGTAGGGTAAAGGTGGTGGCAAAAAGTTTTGTCATTTGCAAAAAACTGCGCTATAACTAACAAGGAGATTCCCGTAACCTTCATGTCCTTAGCCCCTTGGCGATCGCGCCTCACACGCGCTTTGCACCACAATCGCTCCCTTCGTGAATCTCGTTATTTCCAACTGGCAACAGTCACCCCAGAAGGAAAACCGGCCAATCGAACAGTTGTCTTCCGAGGGTTTCGCGACAACACTAACCAATTGCAAATTGTCACTGATGCCCGCAGTGAAAAAATCTCCGATTTGAAACAACAGCCTCAAGCAGAAATTTGTTGGTATTTTACAAAATCTCGGGAACAGTTTCGTCTTCGGGGAAATGTCCAATTAATCACTCCCCAAACCGAAAGCTTGTCCTCGCTGCGACAAACCCTATGGGAACAACTGTCTGATAATGCCCGTTTACAATTTGTTTGGCCCCATCCCAAAACCGAACGGAGTCAAGGAGAAGATGC
>JBDGQV010000231.1:0-6275 GCA_042218725.1 Halothece sp.
GAATTAACAAGCCTAATTTAGAGTTAATTTTGTCGTCTTCCTTGCAAATGCATTTGTACCCCATTTGCAGGAGCAATAACGACACCGCGTCTCTTAGGTTTCACTGTTTGATTGTCAGGCAGGATAAGCTGATAATTTTTCAGAACAGTTGCCAACACTAACTTCATTTCAAACATTGCCAAAGCTTCGCCAAGACAACGTCTAGCGCCACCGCCAAATGGGAAAAATTCATAAGGCGTATATTGTCTCTCGAAAAATCGTTCCGGTCTAAATTCCTTGGGATTGGGGTATAAATCTTCCCGATAATGAGTTAAATAGATACAACCATATACTCTTGTACCCGGTTGTAATTGATAACCCATTAATTCTACTGGCTCTCTCACTTCTCGTGGACTAGTTAACAACACGACTGGAGAAATCCGCAACGTTTCATTACAAACAGCGTTCAGATAGGGGAGTTTAGAAATCTCCATTGGCTCGGGAGAATGACCCAAACTATCCAACTCGCGACGTAATTTTTCTAGGGTTTCCGGCTGTTTATGAAGCCAGTAAAATGCCCAAGAAATAGCGGTTGCTGTGGTTTCATGTCCCGCAAGTAGCAATGTAATCAATTCATCATGCAATTGTTGATTGCTCATTTGCTCCCCCTCTTCGTCACGCGCTGACATAAGCAAAGTCAGAACGTCCCGACGAGAAGCATCATATTGCGACCGTCGCTCGCGAATTTCTGCGTAAAGCAATCGGCTAATCTGCTCTTGTAAACGGCGAAAATACCCCCAAGGACTCTTAGTTCCCCAATCTTTTCGCAGGAAAGGAAAGAATAATAAACTAGAAATTAATGGAGATTGCAGGGAATCCATAAACTCAGTTATCAACTGTTTGAGTTTATAGAAACGGTCTTTTTCATCGATGCCAAAGACAATGTTTAAAATAATTTCGATAGAAATATTTTGCGCAATACTACGGGCTGAAAAAGTCGCACCAGGTGTTAAGCCACTAAAGACTTGTTCTGTAACATGGCAAATGGTTTCCCCATGATTGCGCATTTGCTCACCGTGAAAAGGAGGCATTAAAAGCTTGCGTTCCCGTTGGTGGCGTTCATTTTCTAAGCAGAAAACTGAGTAATCTCCCACAATAAGATTTAAAACTGGATTGCTAGGCGTGAAAAACTCTTTGGTATCTCTGGTCAAAAGTTTTTGCAATCCTTCGGGATCGCTTACTAACAATAATTCCTTAAAATTTCCAACTACTGGGGCATTAAATATATCGCCATACTTTTGATAAGATTGCTGTAGATAGGTTATGGGATCAAGAATAAATTCAATCTGTTGTAACCAGTTTGGAGTTTTTGGACCGTCAGGTAATTGAGGAATAGACATTTTTTTGATTGCGGTAGACTAATTGTTAATATCAGGTTGATTGAAATTTTCTTGGATATTTGTCTGTTATTCCATCATAAAAACTTCCAATCCAAAACTGTTTGATATCGACTAGATTTTTAAGCTTATCTTTCCTCGACTAAAAAAAAGTTTCCTAAATCATCATCGCCATTGTTAATAACCGCTGGCTTTTCCGGCACGACGACGGGGATCATTTACTCCTTGAACTTGTGTTTCTTCTACCAGAATTGACTCGGCCGCGCCCCAATCAATCAAGGGAAATACGCGATATCCTAAGCGCCATAATCCTTCCACAACTGAGGGGTTTAAGGCATAGGGTTCTGTCAATACAAAATTGGGCAATCCTTGATAATGAAAACGGGGTTCACTCACTGCTTCTGTTAAACTCATCTTGCGATCAATCCAATTTGTAATGACTTGCATAATGGTAGTAATAATTGTCGGACCCCCTGGACTTCCGGTAATTAAAATGGGTTTTCCCTCCTTAAGGACAATTGTGGGACTCATGGAACTCAAAGGACGCTTTCCAGGTTCAACTTGATTCGCCTTACCTTGAACCAAGCCAAATTGATTCGGTTTTCCGGGTGCCGTGGCAAAATCATCCATTTCATTATTTAGGAAAAAGCCAGTTCCTTCTGCCATTACTCCTGCCCCAAAGAAAGAATTAATGGTATAAGTAACAGAAACTGCATTACCAGCGCGATCGCGCACTGAATAGTGAGTGGTGTGCTGTCCTTCATCAGCAGGATTGGGAAACAAAGGTTCTGGGGGAATTGCCCGTTCTCCAATTTTGGCTCGCAAGAAGGTTGCATAATCCGGGGATAACAATCGTTCCACTGGCGGATCCACGAACGCAGGATCGCCCAGATAAGAATTGCGATCAGCAAAGGCATAAAGCATCGCCGATAGCATCCAATGACGACGCTTTACCTCCTCCGCCTCAGACAAATCATATCCTTCCAAAATATTCAACAGTTCACACAAGGTGACACCGCCACCGGGCAAGGCAGCCGAACGCACTTCGTAACCCCGATACTGACAACTCACAGGAGAATTGGCAGTCACTGTATACCCCGCTAAATCGTCGGAGGTTATTAAGCCGCCATTCTTCTCACTCGCTGCCACCAATTTTTCAGCAATTTCTCCTTGATAAAAAGCAACGTCTCCTTTTTCTGCAATTAACTGCAAATCCTGTGCCAACGTTTTTTGAACCAAACGTTCCCCTGCCACATAAGGAAACTGCCCATCTTTGAGAAAAATCTCAGCAATCTGAGGTTGCTCTTTCCACTTTGGCAATTCTCTTTCAAAGCGTTGAATATCTTCCTCAGATAAAATAAAGCCTTCCCGCGCTAGGGTTATCGCCCCCTGCATCACTTCTTCTCTTGACATGGTGCCATATCGCTTGAGGGCAGTATTCAGGCCTTTGACGGTTCCTGGAATTGCCACGGCAGAGTATCCCTGACGGCTGCTCATTCCTTGCTGTTGATAGAGTTCAGGAAACGCTGCTTGGGGAGCTTTTTCTCGAAAATTCAGGAAAATGTCTTCGCCATCGAGGTGAATGACCATAAAGCCGCCCCCTCCTAAATTGCCGCAACAAGGATGCACAACAGCGAGCGCATAGCCGACGGCAACGGCTGCATCAACCGCATTTCCCCCTTGTTCTAAAATGTTTTGTCCCACTTCAGAAGCGCGCGATCGCGCTGTTACCACCATTCCTTTTTCAGCAATAGAAGAACTCCCCGGTTGATGGCAATCCGAAACAAAACAACTGATACCACTCAAAAATTGATAAGGATAAATTAATGGATGATACCAACTTTGTGAGACACCCATATCTAAGACAATTAAGCCAATTATCGTGACAATAATTACCAGTGAATAAGCAATTCCTCTAGTTATTATTAACCAAAATAAACGTTTTATTTTAAACATTGTTTACAAAATAACTCATAATTTAACGGGTAAAATATCTTTTTATTATAAGAATTTTTATTTTAAACTGTTAGGGGATCTTTATTAGTTGAATGATGATTAAACTTAACTGGAACTTACGAGACTATGTTTTTGGTGCCTTCATGGCAATCGGCATGATAGCATCTATTTTTATTATTGCTCCCTTGGTTCCCCCGTTTTTAGAAGTAATTGCCTGGGCTCCTGCTGGGGGGATTTTTCTCACCCTAGGGATGGCTAGGCTTGAAAAAAGAGGTAGTGTTTTTCTCATTGTTTTACCTTTAGCAGTATTAGTTATCCCACTTTCGCCAGCAATTGCCCTGTATCTTGTTTTAACAATATTAGTTACAGAAATTGTGGTTTCTGTTAGCGGTAATTATCGCTCAAAAAGAAATCGATTATTGGGAACTGTCCTCTTCTTTAGCAGTGCCGTTGTTATTGGTTTAGTAGGTTCCGGTTTAATTTTGGGAGATGAATTTACTGAACTATTCACGAAACCTTGGTTGATTGGTGTATTTTCTCTTACCGCTGGCGTTACTGGCGGAATCGGTTGGTGGTTAGGAGAAAAAATCGTATCTCAACTAAAACACGCAGGCAAGCTTGATCATGACCTTTAAACAACACCGCAATTTCACATTTCTAAGGCGAATTAATCCCTTTCTCAAAATGGGACTTTCTTTAGTATTAATTGTTTTTTCCCTTTTCCTGGAACAAATTCCAGCAATGCTATTGTTAGTCGGAGTTGTATTGCTATTAATGACGCAACTCAGAGTACCGCTCTCATTATTGCTCTATAGCTTGCTAACTTTGATTGTCTTTGCCTTGTTTTCTGCTTGGTTATCAGGAGATTGGTCCCAATCCCTTTTTAGTACGTTGCGATTGCTTGCAATTTCCTTACCTGCTCCCATTTTAGCTTTGACAACACCGCCTGCTGATCTCATCCGTTCCCTTCAGCAAGCGCAATTACCCAGTTTTTTGACCCTTAGCTTAACCCTAATTTGGCGTTTTTTTCCCTTAATGCAACAAGAACTACAACGGATTTGGGAAGCCAATCAGTTACGGGGAATTGATCTCAAACGCCAACCCCAGCAATGGTTTTCCGGACTCATCGTTCCTTTAGTCTTTCAAATGGTTGTCTATGCCGATGAAGTCACAATTGGTCTCGAAACGCGAGGTTACTCTCCCAGTGCACCTCGCAGCAATAGCCGACCCAATCATTGGCAGACATTGGATACTCTCTTTTGCGCGATCGCGTTACTGTGGTTAGGATTAATTGCTTATTTAGAGTGGGGGATTTAGAAGGATGACATTTACCAACCAGGATACTATAGATCATACCCAACCACTGTTGGAAGTTAGCGACCTCTCATTTACCCATGTTGGACAGAATGAGCCAACGCTACACAATGCTAACTTAACCCTAAAGGCTGGAGAAATGGTGATTCTGGCGGGAGCTACCGGTAGTGGCAAAAGTACCCTGTTGAACTGTTTGACGGGCATTGCCCCCGACTATACTGGCGGAAAGCTTCAGGGACAGGTATTTTACCAAGGTGAGGACATCACAACCTGGTCCATTCGTCAGCGTTCCCGATTTATGGGAATTGTGTTGCAAAATGTTGAAACTCAGCTATTTACAGAACAAGTTGAAGAAGAGATTATCTTTGGTTTAGAGAATTGGAATTTTCCACCGCAACAAATTCCAGAACTCATGCAAGAGGCTTTAGTCGAGTTTGACCTCATGGCGCAAAAAGACTGGAGAATTGCTCAACTCTCAGCGGGACAAAAGCAACGCTTGCTCTTAGCCAGTCTTCTCACTCGTCATCCCGACATGCTGGTGTTAGATGAACCCTTTGCTTTCTTAGATATGGCAGGGGTTCAACTGCTCCTCCAACTTTTGCAAAAGCGTGTCGAACAGGGACAGGGAGTCTTACTAATTGAACATCGATTAGAATTATTACAAGGATTGTATCATCGCGCTTATCACCTTGATCAGGGATTGATTGCTCCCTGCGATTTATCAGAGTTGCCTGTCCCGGATCAACCAAGCAGTCAGACTTTAACTTTGGAAGAGCAGGGTGCTTCCAGACAAGACACAAGAGTTGTCCTACAAACCCATGAGATTAGTTTTGGGGGATATCCTGCCTTTCCCAATTTGAAAGTTTTTCCAGGAGACATTGTCCTACTTAAAGGTGATAATGGTTGCGGTAAAACCACACTTCTCAAACTTCTCAGCGGCTTATTGAAATCGAATACGGGATGGTTGGAAATTGAAGGACAAGATCGAACACGTGAAAAAGTTGTACAGATTGCGCAGACAGTCGGCTTTGTTTTACAAAATCCCAATCATCAGTTATTTGCGGAAAGCGTCAGTGCAGAAGTGATGCAACCTGCCGTTACGAGTACCCAAGCGGAACACTTGTTGGAACAATTGAACTTAACTCACTGTCGCGACAAACATCCTCATGCTCTTTCCCAAGGTCAAAAGCGACGGTTAGCTTTAGGCGCTGTTTTGGCTCGTCAACCAACAATCTGTCTGCTGGACGAAATAATGGTCGGTCAAGATGCTACTTCCTTAGAGTTAATGCTGAAAGCACTGAAAATTTTTACTGATAAGGGCGGCGCTCTTATTTTTACCTCCCACAATCCCAAAATTGCAACGATCCTCCAACCTCACATTATTAATCTTGACCAATAAAATAAACCCGCTATTGCCAACCCGATTAACCCTTACCCTTTAACCTTTTCCCAATTACGCTACCTTAATTTGTAGCACTAATTAATCAAATCCGTATAACACGATTTATTTTCCAACAATCATCAATTTGAAAAGGTTAATGTCATGAATAAGACAGAAGGAAATACTTCTTGTTATATGAAATGGGTAAATGCTTGCTACAGATGAGCAGGCTTGGATCAAGGAACAAG
>JBDGQV010000232.1:0-16285 GCA_042218725.1 Halothece sp.
AACAATTCAAGAGCGCGATCGCGACTTTGATCAAGATATTTACATGTTTCGGTGACTCAAATAAACTGATCACGAGCCTGGATTAAAAGCATGACAGAAACAGTTCCCCTCTTTGAAGACCTAGTTGTCGATGCCCCACCCACCGAAGGAATTAAATATACTGGGTCAAAACTCAAGCTGTTGCCCTACATTCTCCAACTGGCCAAGCGAGTCGGCGCACAAACAATTCTCGATGGTTTTTCAGGAACAACCCGAGTGTCTCAAGCCTTAGCGCGACAGGGCTACACTGTTTTCTGCAACGACCGTGCAGTCTGGTCAGAAGTCTTTGGTACTTGCTACCTGCTCAACAAAAAAACAAAAGCCGATTACCAGCCCTTAATTGACCATCTCAATGCCGTTCCACCAGTTGATGGTTGGTTTACCCAACACTACGGCGGCGAAGAAAACGGAGGCTATGCCCTTCAAGCCGATGGTTATAAAAAACCTTGGCAAAAACATAACACCCGCAAGCTAGACGGCATTCGTCAAGAAATTGAAAACTTAAATTTGAATCAAGTTGAGAAAGCTGTTGCGCTAACAAGTTTAATTCTAGCTCTGGATAAAGTTGATAACAGTCTTGGGCATTTCGTTTCCTATCTCAAAAAGTGGTCGCCGCGCTCCTATTATCCCTTGCATTTGAAAGTTCCAGAGGTTTTTGTCTCCGAAACAGACCACCAAGTCTTTAGAAGAGACATCTTTGATTTAGTACCGCAGCTACCAGTGGACTTAGCCTATTTTGATCCGCCCTATGGGTCTAATAATGAGAAAATGCCCCCTTCCAGAGTGCGTTACGCTTCTTATTATCATTTATGGAAAACCGTTTGCCTATTTGATGAACCCAACTTATTTGGCAAAGCAAAACGCAGAACAGATACCTCAGATCAAACTGCGGGATCCGTATTTGAAGATTTTCGAAAAGATGAGGATGGTCGGTTTATTGCCGTTAAATCCATTGAACGCCTGATTCAAGAAACAAAAGCCCGTTGGATTATCTTGTCTTATAGTTCTGGCGGCAGAGCAACTGCTGATGAATTAAATGACGTCATTACTCGTAATGGACACTTGTTAGACGTTATTGAACTGGATTATCAAACCAATGTCATGGCAGGCATGAAGTGGACCCATCAATGGTTGCGAGATGCGGAAAAACCGCACCGCGAATTTTTGTTCTTGCTAGAAAAAGCATAATGCTCAGTCTATTTCTTCGTCTTCAGAACCAGATTGATTACTATTTCCGTTATTGCTAGACTGACTCTGATTTTGTTTAAATCCTCTAATTTGGCATGCTGGTGCCGGTTTCCGATTAGCAAAATAGGGATTTTCGTGGGTTGCCATTGGCGGTAATTCGACACTAGATACCAATGGGAAAATGAGTTTCGTTCCCTCACGAATTTCTAGGACTTTTGTTTCTTCTGGATCAGGTGGATCCGGTTCGTTCATGCCTTGTGCAATGCCTGTTGCAACCGATAAACCAAAACTTAACAAGTTACTTGTCTCATTATCGAGAGCACTAGGCGTTCTGCTCAGCCATCGGCTGATATTATTTGTAACGCGAAAAGCTACTCCTCGTTGACCTCGATTGAATGTCGTTCTAAAAGTCGTTCTACTGCGTCGCGTATCTGTCAATGCCGGAACTGAAACTTTTTCTGTTTCAATCGGAATATATCGTCCACCAATTACAATCGCTTTCGGCTTGATTTGGATATCCTCCTCTTTGGTTGCATCAATTTTTGCTCTAACAAGCGAATTTATGGGGGCAACAACATTGCCATTGCTATCCATAATGGGTCGGGCAAGAGAGAGGGTAACCGGAAAAGTTGAAGCTTGCTCCTGATTGAATTTTACATTAGAACAAAAAGTTGTCGTAATTGCTGAAGATTTGGGAATCATCACTTTTTCTCTGTCTCGGTAAGAAAACGAATTATTTTGGTTAGAATGATTTCGAGTTGGTTGCAACGGTGAATTAGAAGGTTCTGGTACTTCTAATTCCGAGTTAGGCTTTCTATTTTTCAACTCATTGGTTTCAATCGATAAAGAACTTGATCTTGATTGTTGTGCTAAAGCGACAGTAGTCAACTGATTTGAAACTAATATAGTAAGAGTAATTCTTGATAGAGTTTTTAATAGCATAAGTGAAATAATGCGAATCATAATTATTAATAAACTTATTATTGAAATTACGCCTCCCACCTAATTAAATTTAATGAATGAAAACTAACTATCCATATAATAGATGTAATTATTAATCTGCTTCTTTAGGTAACAAGTAACCCTCAAACCAAGCAACATAAAGGCATCAAACTCTGAGACCCCTAATCCGGTCAAGATTTTAGAATTTCAGTACCATGACCATCCCTAAATCTTTTCTTTGTCTGCTTATAAAAAATAGGGGGATTTGCCCTGTATAGCGCTACGCGCTGGGGAAAGGACAAAGGGTAAAGGATAAGGGTAAGCTCCGAGTTGGTTTTGAGAGGTGGAACTGTCCTAACCTGAAAACGTAGTGCTGTAAAAAGCTGATTTTGGTTTGAAATTTAATGTGATTTATTAAGCAGTGAAATTGGTACCTAGACTGTTCAAATGCTCAAAACAAGCTCCACTTCCGTAAGTGGAGCAAGACATCAATTTAAACCATATTCGCTGTGAACAGGGCTTTTAGGTTTGCATTTGGTCCCAGGGTCCGGTAATGGCAAGGGTTATACCAGGACCATCTTGGGGAGCGTTAACAAACAAGGTCTGGCCATTCGGTGAGAAAGTGGCTCCGGCAATTTCTGCACCATTCAAGGCGTTTTGACCCACTACAAAGGTTTCACCGTTTCTAGTAACGCCAACTAAACGATCAGTGCCGTCACCATCTTCGCATACCAGAAAGGTTTGACCATCAGGCATTACAGTCACGTTATCGGGACTTTGCAGCATTTCAGGATTGCGGGGCTCAGCGACAAGCTCAAGGGTTTGGTTTCTCACATCCAAGCGCCAAATTTGCCCCAATTCATTCGGACCGGCATCAGTGGCACAGATAACAATGCCGCCATTACCATCGTACCAGCTTCCTTCAGTCCGATTGAACAAGGCAGCAACATCTCGGACTTTTCGACCGTCTGAAAGCTGTTGGTGCTGAATTTTACGTTGTTGGTTAGAACCGCTATTTTGTCGATTTTCTTGCGGATCTGGCTCTGGAATTTCGATCCATCGCACTGGCATTTTCTGACCAACCTGAATTGTGTCTTGATTATTATTGGTGGTATCAACCCCTTCCATGCCGTCAATAACCAGAGCTTCTAGGCGGCCTCCCTGGGTCAAATCGCCTTGGACATTGGGAGTGAATCGGTAGTAGAGTCCAAGTTCGTTAAAGTCATCGTTGGTTTCATAAATAATTCCTGTTTCAGGATCTTCTGCAATAGATTCGTGGAGGAAACGACCCATCTCTCTAATGGGTACAGCGTCGCTAGCTTGGTTTATCTCAGCCGGTACCTCAAACACATAACCATGGGGTTTTGTCAATGAATTATCACTGGCAGGCAGAGCAATCGTTTCTTCACAGCTTAACCAAGATCCATTCTGAGAGCGAGAATTGACTTGAATGGGACCTCCAGCACAATTGTTTTCCGTGCCTGCTAACGAGCGTCGATGTTCGACTAGTCGATTATTTTCATCAACAAGCAGCGTCGCTGTTCCACCAGGAGCGCCAGGATCATAGACAGGAATGGTGGGGTCAGCTTTGAATGATTTCGCTAATTCATCTTCATCAAAGGCGGAGAGTTCATGATTGCGTACCAATATGGTACGACCGCCGCCGCCATCAAAAGCGGCCATGCCATCGTGGGAAGTAGGCACAACGGAACCATCGGTCATGGTTTCCCCGGTCCGGGAAAAGGCATTGTAGCTAAACCCTTGGGGTAGATCGAAAATCCCATTGGGATCGCGCTGAAGAGGGCCAAAACCGTTGGCTGTTTGGGCTTGGGCCATTAAGGTATTACCGTGGAGCTTTCTGAAAGCGGAACTTCCGATTACAGTTCCAACAGCAGTGGCGCCAGTTAAGAAAAAGAATTTACGTCGAGATACAGGCATGTGTTCTCCATCTCATATGAGCTTCCACCGTTGATAATACTTAGTTGAGTTCAAAATCAGAAAAAATTCCGTTTAAAAAAAGGTTAATATATCTTAATTGTTAGCCTTGATATCCCAAATCAACTCCAACGCGATGGGCACAAGCAAATCCCGAAAACGCCACCGCATTTAATCCTTGTCCAGGGAAGGTACTATCGCCGACACAATATAATCCCGGAATTGTTGTTTGATTAAAGGGCATGGCTAATAAGCCTTTTAATTTCCGTCGGGGAATGGGGCCATATGTGCCGTCATCTCGTCCGAGAAAGCGACGGTGCGTGCGAGGGGTACCGACTTCTTGATAGTCTAATCCGGCTTCTAATCCAGGAAATATTTTTTCTAAGCGTCGCACAATCCTAGCAGCGGCTTCTTCTTTTTTGTGATGATAATCTTGTGGAGATAATCCCTGCCAGTGGTCAATCCAACTGGGAGTAAAGGTATGAAAAATATGATGTCCTGGCGGTGCTAAGCTGGGATCTAATAAAGTGGGAATTGAAAGAAAAATGGTTCCTTCTGGCTCTTCCATGTTTTCCCAATTTTCTAATAAAATATGATGACAATCGGTTCCTTCAGGAACAACTTCTGCTTTGACCCCTAAATGCAAACTTAAAAAACTCGGGGATTTTTGATAGTTTTCTTGCCATTTTTGCTCTTTTTTCGGCAATGTTTTTAACGGTAACAGTTTTTCAAAGGTATCCCAACGGGTGGCATTAGAAATAATCCGTTTGCCTCGATATTCAGTACCATCGGCTAAGCGGACTCCCACTGCTTTGTTATTTTCTAAAATAATTTCTTTTACTCTCGCTTTATATTTAATTTTGCCGCCTTTTTTCTCTAACCCTTCTGCTAATTTTTGGGCAATTTGTCCCACGCCTCCTTTGGGATAATTAATTCCCCCATAATGACGATCGGAAAAGACCATTCCGGCATTAATCATGGGTGTTTTTGAGCCGGGAACGACGGACCAACAATAACATTCAATATCAATAAATTTGAGTAATGCGGGATCGCGAATGTAGCGTCTGGCAATATCGCCGACGTTTTGGGGCAAATATTTAACTAGCCCTAAACAGGCGAAGGGATGTTGGAAAAATACTCTGGTTAAATAACGCGGTTCTTCTAAGGAGAGTAATTCCATCGCGTTGAGGCAGTTAAAAACTTGCCAACATTCATCATAAAATTTGCGAATGCCTTCCGCTTCGTGGGGAAATTGGGCAATGAGTTCTTCTAGGAATTTTTCGTAGTTGCGATGAACTCGAACATCTAAATTGTTAGGGAGATGATAATGAATTTGAACCGGATCAGGAATGGTCTCGAGGGAACTGTCTACTGCCTCTAAGGCGCGCGTTAATAAATTGGTGGTTCCTTGGGAACCAAAGCCAAAAATCATGGAGGCACCAACATCAAAGCGATAGCCTTGGCGTTCAAAATAACCGGCGCTGCCGCCAGGAATAATATATTTTTCTAACACTAGGACGTTTGCCCCTTTCGCCGCTAGTTGCGTTGCAGTGACTAAACCGCCAATACCGGAACCAATGACGATCGCGTCATATAATTGAGAATTAGTATCAGTATTGACAGGAGAACGAGAAACGGTAGTCATCAGTTGATTTCAGAGTTTCTAGCTGATCGATCTTTTCCAGTTTAATGCCTAATGATTCAATTTGTTGATAAGCCAGTGGTTGCAAACTCTCCCAAACTCCAATACTTTCCCAAAAACTCGGAAAACGCCTTTCTATTTGTGGAAAACCGTTGCTCAATTCCGAGATTAAACTCAAAAAAAAGATGGGGCTGGACCTACCCCACCTGCCTTTTGTTTCTTAACGAGAGGAGAACACATTCCTTACTGTAGCTTTATTGAAATAGATTGTCAATATAGTTTGGAAATATTTTCAATTGTAAGAGAGGCTGGTTTCCAAAGGGGCCGCGATCGCTGTAAGATCAGTTGAGATTAGATGCCAAGCGGATTTACGATGAGCTTTCAACTGCGTGTTTATGTTCCCGATCATCCTCTCATTAAACATTGGTTAGCAGTGGCACGAGATGGACAAACTCCCAATGCCCTATTTAAAACGGCAATGACGGAATTAGGCCGTTGGTTAACCTATGAAGCCTGTCGCCACTGGCTTGTTACTACAGAAACTCAGGTCGAGACCCCATTAACCTCCTGTTCAGCAACGATGATTAATCCGCAAGTTCCCATTGCTGTGGTTCCTATTTTACGTGCGGGACTTGCCTTATTCGATGGGGCACAAACATTGCTTCCCCTGGCTTCGGTTTATCATTTAGGAGTAGCGCGCAATGAGGAAACCCTAGAAGCAAGTTGCTATTTAAATAAATTGCCGGATGAAATGAATTCCGAAACGCGGGTTTTAATTTTGGAACCGATGTTAGCCACCGGGGGATCAATTATGCTCGCCCTAGACGAATTGATGCGTCGTGGAATTGATCCCGAACGAGTACGCATTGTTTCCGTTGTCGCAGCCCCACCTGCTTTAAAACAAATTGGTGAAACATATCCGCAATTAAAATTATATACAGCCTTTGTCGATGAAGAACTCAACGATCAAGGGTTTATTGTCCCTGGTTTGGGGGATGCCGGCGATCGCGCTTTTGGAACTTAATTTGATTAAGGAGGATTTATGAGTGAACAAGAAGGATTTAGCAGTGGATTTTTCCTGGGAACCTTAGTTGGCGGCGTCGTTGGCGGCGTAATTGGTGCTATTGCCGCTTCCCGACAAAAACAATCCAATCTTGCCAATCGTCTCAATAATACTGAAGAAAACGCTTCCCAATTGGGAAGTGAAGAAAGCATTGAATCTGCCCGCCGAAGTTTAGAAGATAAAATCAGTCAACTGAACCTAGCCATTGACGATGTCCGTCAGCAGTTAGGGGGGACAGATGCTAATCGATCTGAGGATTAGGAATTTTCGGACTCCCTAAGGGGAAAGAACTCGACCTTGACAAATTGGTTATAATCAACTAATTTCGTAGCATGGATAACAAAAATCAACACGCTGATTAAAATCAAAAGACAACGAAGAACGCGTTGCCTCAACAGATTATTCCTTAGCGAGTGAAAAACTAAAGTGTCAAAAAAACAATGATCCCTTTAATCATTGCTCTAGTAGCCGGGCTAATGGCTATTTATTTTTACTTCAATACCAAAGAAGAAATGTTAAAACTGGCATCAGCCTTTGTTGCTGTTATCTGCTTAGTCTCGGGGTTATGGTTTGCTCCGTTGCTCGTGAAATTATTGGTGGTAGCAACCCCTTTTGTGGGAGAAAAGCTACAGTAATACAATAATTCAGCTTTCTTGGTCAAGCTGGAGTTGCAACCAATTAATTTCATCTCGAATGACACTCAAATAGCGATCCCAAGCCATCGCAAAATAATAATCCTCAGGTTTGGGTTCCGCTTGTTGTTCCGCTAAGCGTTGGCGACAAACTGCTAATCGTTTTTCGATCAGCTCTCTTCTTTGTTGCTGATGCAGATGGCTAAAAAAGACAAATTTAATCATAAAGCGCGATCGCGCCTTCACCCAACTTTCTTTGGGATGTTCCAGCATTTTTTCCTGAAATCGGGCACGTCCTTTTTCAGTAATGGCATAAATTTTACGCTTGCCTCCCGTTTCCCCTTCGCTAACGGAGAGTGTGAGCATTCCCTGTTGTTCTAAACGCTTAAGTAAGGGATAAATCGCTCCATAATTAACGCTAATGCACCCGCTAATAAATAGTTCTAACTGTTGTTTAAGTCTATAACCATGTAGTGGTTCTTTTTGTAACAATCCAAGGGTTGCGAGCTCTAACATTGATATATCAGTTTGTTATACTTACACCAAATATGAAAATCGACAACGTAATCTTTATTCGAGAATAAAAAAATGGCTAATGTCCCTATATCTAGGGAAAGAAGCCAAACTTATTCAAAATACCTAAAGTTAAAAACAAAACTGGTTTGAGTTTAGATACCAATTATGTCACAGTCTCCTGATTCGTCAAACCGCGAGATCGACTCTACTCCAGGAGAGAGTCTGCCGGCGAAAACTGAAACCGATATCCAATCCTCTCAAAAACAAGGAACTGAGAAGAAAATCATTGCTGTAGGCTTAGGGGTAGTCATCATTCTTGGCGGGGCAGTTTGGGGAGGCCGGCAATTATTCTTGAAAAATTCCAATTCCCCGGCAGTTGCCCAATCTCAAAAGTCAAAGCCAATCACTGTCAAATTAAAGAAGCTCCAAGCAAATCCCCTCATTAATAGTTCGCAATTTATCGGCACCTTAGAGGCCAAAGAACGGGTAATTTTACGCCCGGAAACAGAAGGTCGCGTTAGCGAAATTTTAGTAGAATCCGGCGAGCAAGTTGAGGTCGGAACGCCGGTTGTTCAATTAAGCCCCGAGCGAAGTCAAGCAGAACTCAATCGCGCCCAAGCCGATGTAGCAGCAGCACGCTCCGCCGTGCAAACTGCCAGAGCTGAACTGGCAGCCCGACAAGCCGATGTTAACAATGCTCAATCAGAAGTTGATCTGCAAAACGAAGAGTATCGGAGAACTAAATTCTTAGTCAAAGAAGGGGCACAAGCTCAACAAGCCCTAGATCAAGTAGAGCGCGATCGCGCAGCCGCCCTGTCTCAACTGGAAGCGGCGAAAAAACAAGTGGCGGCAGCTAAATCTCGCCTAGAACAAGCTAAAGCCAATCTCAACCGCGCCCAAGCCCAAGTGGAAGTCATCCAAGAAGACTTGCAAGACAATCGCGTTTTATCTCCCATCAAGGGAACCATCGGCGATATTCGTGTCGAATTGGGGGAATATCTGCAAGCCGGCGATGAAATTACTGTTATTAGCCAGAACGAGGTATTAGAACTGAATTTGCGCATTCCCATTGAACAAGCCGATCGTTTGGAAAAAGGCTTGCCAGTGAAATTAATGACGCCCAACCGCAACCAACCTTTATTGACGGGACAGATTAATTTTATTGCGCCACAAGTTGATACCGGCGCGCAATCAGTACTCGCCAAAGCTGTTTTCCCCAATCCCAATGGCAAATTAAAAGACGATCAAGTGGTTCGCGCCAAAGTGATCTGGGAAAAAGAAAGCGGCGTCCTCATTCCCACGACTGCCGTTTCTCGTTTAGCGGGAAAAACCTTTGCCTTTGTTGCCCAACCCTCGGAAAAACAAGACCAACTTATTGCCAAACAAAAACCGGTCGAATTAGGACCCATTCAAGGCAATAGCTATCAAGTCGTTTCCGGCTTGAAACCAGGGGAAACCTTAATCACCTCTGGCATTATCAATCTCTCTGATGGCGCCCCCATTCAGCCGCAACAAGAAGAAGGGAAAACAGATACCCAATCATCGATTACTAACTAATGTTTGTCAACTTCTTTATTAAACGCCCGGTTTTTGCCACGGTTTGCTCCCTGATTATCCTGATTGTGGGAGCGATTAGCATTCCCATTCTACCTGTAGCTCAATATCCTGATATCAGCCCGACCCAGGTTACGGTTCGAGCAAATTATACCGGGGCTGATGCGAAAACTGTAGAAGAAACCGTCACCACGGTCTTGGAACGGGAAATTAACGGGGTGGATGGCATGCGCTACATGGAATCCAGCAGCAGCAACAGCGGCACCAGTTCCATTACCGTTACCTTTGAATCCAGCCGCGACCAAGATCTGGCGGCGGTTGATGTTCAAAACCGGGTTTCCCAAGCCGAACCCTCCCTACCCCAAACTGTCATTCAGAACGGCGTGGAGGTTAGCAGCGAATCCAATACCCTTTTGATGGGATTTGGGTTATTTACCGAAACCGATCAATATGACAATATTTTTCTGAGCAATTATGCTGATTTATATTTAGTCGATGCCCTGGAACGGGTGGAAGGGGTCGGCAATGTTCAAATTTTCGGGGAACGCAAATATGCCATGCGAGTGTGGTTAAATCCAGATCGCTTGGCCTCTCGGAATTTAACAGCCCAAGATGTGGTCAATGCCCTAGAAGAACAAAATATTCAGGTCGGCGCCGGACAAGTGGGACAACCCCCGGTTCCCGGGGATCAACGGTTTCAGATTAGTTTGCGAGCCAATGCTCGCTTAGAAAGCGCATCTGAGTTTGAGAATTTGATTGTCGCCACCCAAGATGATGGGACATTGATCCAACTCAAAGATGTGGGGCGAGCTGAGTTAGGGGCCCAAGATTATAGTTCCTTCTTGCGATTTCGAGGCAACGAAGCCGTAGGGTTAGGGATTTTTCAACAACCCGGCAGCAATGCCCTTGATGTCGCACAAGGCGTTAAAGCCAAGATGGAAGAACTTTCCCAAGACTTTCCCACTGGGATGCAGTATGATGTGGGCTTTGATACCACCGACTTTGTGGAACAGTCCATGATCAGTGTGGTGCAAACCCTGTTGCAAGCGGTGGTGCTGGTGGTCTTGGTCATCTTTGTGTTTTTGCAGAACTGGCGTTCCACACTGATTCCAGCCATTACCATTCCCGTTTCCCTAATTGGCACCTTTGCCTTTGTGAACCTATTTAATTTTTCCATTAATAGCTTAACCCTGTTTGGGCTGACCTTAGCTACAGGAATGGTGGTGGATGATGCCATTATTGTCGTGGAAAACATCAACCGTCGGATTCAAGATGACGGCTATCCCCCAAAACAAGCGGCGATGGTGTCGATGAAAGAGTTGACTGGGGCAGTCATTGCCACGTCTTTAGTCTTGATGGCCGTGTTTATTCCGGTGGCATTTTTCCCAGGAACTACCGGGGCTTTATATCGGCAGTTTGCGCTGACCATTGCCTTCGCGATCGCGGTTTCAACCTTTAATGCCCTGACGCTTACCCCCACGCTGTCCGGATTGCTATTGCGGCGAAAAATGCCCAGTCGCGGCATCTTTGCCATTTTCTTCGGTTGGTTTAATACGTTTATCTCCGCCTTAGAAAACGCCTATTCCAATACGATTCGTTTCTTTACTCGCATCAAAACCATAATTTTAGCGGTATTTGCCGCCTTACTGGTGTTGACGGGATGGGTTTACAAGCAAGTCCCGAAAGCCTTTTTGCCCCAAGAAGACCAAGGCTATTTTATTACCATTGTTCAGGCACCGGAAGGGGCATCATTGCAATATACCAGTGATGTTATGAAAGAGATAGAAAACTACTATCTGGATATTCCCGAAGTGCGAGCGACATTTGCGGTTGGCGGTTTCAGCCTCGGTTCGGGAAATACTCCCAATAGCGGTGCCATTTTCACGCCGTTAATCCCTTGGTCGAAACGCACCGAACCTTCGCAATCAGCCAGCGCAATTATTAATCAGGTGCGCGGGAAATTAAGGGGAATCCCAGAAGCTAGCGTTTTTCCGGTGAATCCGCCTCCCATTCGCGGCTTAGGGTCTTTTAGCGGGTTTAAATTCCAATTGCAAGACCGTCGGGGCAACTTGGAGATTAATGAGTTTGTGCAAGAAATGCAACCTTTGTTAAAGGCGGCAAACGAACATCCAGACATTACCGGCGCCTTTACCCAATTTGCCGCCAATAGCCCTATTTTACAAATCGATGTCAATCGCGATCGCGCTAAAGCCTTACAAGTGGATATTGATGATATTTTCAATAACCTCCAAATCTATTTTGGATCCCGCTACGTGAATGACTTTACCATGAACCGCCGCAACTACCGCGTTTATGTGCAAGCGGATGGCGAGTTTCGCGATAACCCGGAAGAAATTCAGCAAATCTATGTTGAATCCAATAATGGCGAAATGATTCCCTTGGGGAATTTAGTCACGGTCACTCGCACTACCGGTGCCCAAACCATTAACCACTATAATGGCTTCCGGTCCATTGAAATTAATGGCGAAGCCGCCCCCAATGCCAGTTCCGGGGAAGCCCTGGAAGCAATGGAACAAGTGGCTGAACGGGTTTTAGCGCCGGGATTGGGCTATGAATGGTCGGGAACATCCTTAGAGCAAGTTCAATCCGGGGGACAAGCGCCGCTTCTTTTTGGATTGGGCATCATCTTTGTCTTTCTGGTGCTGGCAGCGCAATATGAAAGCTATATCGACCCCATGATTATTATGCTGTCAGTTCCCTTAGCAGTATTAGGGGCCTTAACAGCCCAGTGGTTACGGGGACTCTCCAATGATATTTACACCCAAATCGGGTTAGTGATGCTCATTGGGTTGGCCAGTAAAAACTCAATTCTGATTGTGGAGTTTGCCAATCAGTTGCGAGAATTAGGATTAACAATCACCCAAAGCGCGATCGTTGCCGCTCAAAAACGGATGCGTCCTATTATTATGACAGCGATTTCCACCCTTAGCAGTATCTTTCCCCTT
The DNA here is from genome assembly GCA_042218725.1 of Halothece sp. Lineage (GTDB taxonomy): Bacteria > Cyanobacteriota > Cyanobacteriia > Cyanobacteriales > Rubidibacteraceae > Halothece. Next base: position 12,478 of record JBDGQV010000232.1, read on the forward strand.
GTTATTGCCAGCGGGGCAGGGTCTGCCAGTCGTCAGTCTCTGGGAACCGCTGTTTTTGGCGGAATGTTTGTGGCTACCTTCCTCAGTTTATTTGTGGTTCCCGTTTTGTATATCATGATTAAAACTTTGGGAGAGTCGCTGTTTGGGAGCCGTTCTCCGGACAAACCGGAAGTTGTCACGGCAACTGCCAAGGAAAGTGAGGAATTCGCCCCATCTGACGAAACAAAAACGAAATAACCTCGAAAATAAGATAACATTTGTATCGCCCTCCAATTTGCAGTTGGGGGGCTAGCTGATGTTAAGGGCAGTCACAGACCAATCCTTAACTGACCGTTGCTTGCAGATGGAGGCTTTTCATGGACAATCAATTTCAACAGACGATGGAAACCTTTTTACAGTATGAATTTTTTAATAACTTAGTTTCCGAATACTTACTGGCTTTAGCTATTTTAGTGATTGGCATTTTATTAATTAACTTTATTCTTAAAAAGCTAATTTTAAAAAAGTTAAAAAACTGGCTAGTTAACTCTAGTATTACTTTTAATAATCGTCTCCTAAAAATATTTGAAACGGCACTGCTTCCCTTACTTTATTTAGGCGTTGTTTATATCAGTATCCGTAATTTAGAACTCCATCCCATTCTGAATCAATCAATTGATGCGATTGGGTTAATTATTGCGACCTTTATTGGCATTCGTTTTATTGGAAAAATTATTGAATATGTTTTAACCACTTACTGGCTAGCCGGAGAAACAGATGAAACCCGACAACAAAGTGTTGCAATTTTATCCCCGGCCCTGAGAATCTTAATTTGGACAATTGGTATTATTTTTCTCTTAGGCAACTTAGGGTTTAATATTTCTGCCTTAATTGCCAGTTTAGGTGTTGGCGGCATTGCCATTGCCTTAGCGGCACAAGGCATTTTCCAAGAACTCTTTAGTTATTTTGCCATTCTTTTAGATCGTCCGGTTCAAATTGGCGATTTTATTATTGTTGGCGATTTAATTGGTTCTGTGGAACATATTGGCATTAAAACCACTCGTTTACGAAGTTTAAGCGGTGAACAAATTATTTTATCCAATAGTGACTTAACTAGTTCTCGAATTCGCAACTACAAACGAATGGAAGAACGGAGAATTGTCTTTCATATTGGTGTTACTTATGAAACAAGCTTAGACCAATTGAAAGCAATTCCGGAATATATTCAAGAAATTATTGATAATACTGAGAATACCCGCTTTGACCGTTGCCATTTTAGTTCTTATGGGGATTTCAGTTTGAATTTTGAAACGGTTTACTATATGGAAACGCCAGACTATACGGCTTATATGGAGGCGCAACAAAAGATTAACTTTGCGATTAAAGAATATTTTGAAGCTAAAGGAATCGAAATGGCTTATCCCACAGAAGTGCTTTATGTGAATCAAACTGAAGACAATAGCAACCAACTGGTTAGTTAGGAAAATCCAGTAAGCTTGTTATGTATAGATTTTTTATTGGTCAATTCCAAAAGGTAGCGGCCAAAATTCCAAAAATCCCCTGACTTGGCGGTTAATTTTAGAGTAAACTGTGATTTGAGAAGCCTAACAGAATGGATTGCTTGTGTTTAAGTATCTCATCCCTCTTTTCAACCCAGAAGTGAATCAGTGGGCAACGCCAGCCCGTTTATTGCGTTGGTTAACCTTACTTTGGCTGTTAATCGGATTAGTCGTTTTATTTTCAGCATCTTATCCGGTTGCCGATGCCAACTTTGGAGATGGACTCTATTACTTCAAACGGCAAGTAGTATGGGCCTATTTTGGACTCATTTTGTTTAATGTTGCCACCCGTGTTCCCCTTGTTTATTGGTTAAGAATTGCTCCCTTTGCCCTCATCATTGGATTGGGATTAGTCGTGGCGACAAATTTTGCAGGAGTTACTGTTAATGGCGCTCAACGATGGATCAAAATTGGTCCCTTGTTACTGCAACCGTCAGAACTGATTAAACCATTTTTAGTCTTACAAAGTGCCCTAGTTTTCGGAGGATGGTATCGGTTTAGTCGAGGGGCGCGTCTCTTGTGGCTGGTGATATTTGCTTTAGTATTAGTCGGCATTTTAATTCAACCAAACTTGAGCAATACTGCCCTGTGTGGGATGAGTTTATGGTTGATTGCCCTAGCAGGAGTGATTCGTTGGCGCTATTTGGGAATGGTGGCAGCCAGCGGCTTAGGGTTGGCAACGCTGAGTATTGCGACGCAAACGTATCAACGAGAACGGGTAACCTCATTTCTTAATCCCTGGGCAGAAGCGCAAGGGGACGGTTATCAATTGACACAAAGTTTAATGGCCATTGGTTCTGGCGGCACTTGGGGAACGGGTTTAGGGTTATCCCATCAAAAATTGTTTTATTTGCCCATTCAATACACCGACTTTATTTTTGCCGTCTTTGCAGAAGAATTTGGCTTTGTCGGTTGTGTGGGGCTGTTAATTTTAATTATGAGCTTTACCACCTTGGCTTTAATGGTTGCCAACCAAACCCGGAATGCCATCCATCGCTTAATTGCAGTGGGGACAGTTATTTTTCTAGTCGGGCAGGCTTTAATTAACATTGGCGTAGCAACGGGTTCCTTACCCACAACCGGTTTGACGTTTCCCTTGTTTAGCTATGGCGGAAACTCAGTGTTAGCCAGTCTGTTCTTAGCTGGATTGCTGGTGAGAGTGGCAAGAGAGAATAATGAAGGAAATGTGGTTGAGTTTCCGAACCCCTCTCGTTAATAATGGAAAATAGATAATCGATAATCAATAGTTAATAATGAATAGTGATTTTACAATCTATATTAAATGGTCAGCCATTCTGACGGTCGCTGTCTTAGTTTTTACGTTGATTGCCTTTATTTTTAAGTGGGGATTCCGTTTCCGCTTAGTGGGCATCACTGGCTTTATGGGAGTCCTCACTGCTGGACTTTTTGGTCTGTCTTTGGGACTGTTTAGCTATACGGATGTTCCCGGCGCAGTTTCCTTTTCAGTGGTGTATGATAACGGCGGCAGTCAAGTAGTCATTAAATTGCCGCCCACCGTAACCGAGTCGGAAGTGGAAGCCAGTTTACGCAAAGCAAGCGCTGATCTTTATTCCTACGGACGGTTAGGAGGCCCTAATAGTGAAATGACCATTCGAGCGCGAACGGTGATTCATCCCGAAGAAGGCATTTCCAAACCGGTATACTTAGGAAAGGTACAGCGATCGCTGACTCAGCAACGGGAAGATACCGATTTAAATATTGAAGTCTTCTCATCCCAATTTGCCCAACTTCCGACCAGTTCCGATACGCCAACACCGAAAATCAATTAACCGTGTCTGAGGCTATGGCAGAGCAACTCGAATCAAAACAACAGCAACTTTCCGTCATTGAAGCCAATGCTGATTATTTAGGCGCCGTTGCTTATAAATATTATTGTGACTTCCAAGAAAAAGGGACCTTGGTTTTATTGCGTCAGCTGGAAAATGAAGGTACTGAGTTGGAAGATTGGCAACTAATGTACAAACCCATTAGCTTAATTCCTTTAATGCTCAGTGATTGGAAAGAAGCTGGCATCCAGGATATGATTGTTAAGTATAATCCGGAAGTATCCGTGGTTTGTACCTTTCTCTATCCCAACGGAAGCCACACCAGCTATCTGTTTGAACCCAGTCAGCCTCCGCCGACATTGCAACAACAATTGGGCACTGGGAATACGGAAAGTCAGTAGTCCTTTCATGGTTTCATAACCTCTTTCACGGGAGAGAAAGCGATTGAGCGGGTTTTTCGTTAAGCTCATTAATAGTGTCTTA
>JBDGQV010000233.1:0-3506 GCA_042218725.1 Halothece sp.
GCCTAAGTCAGTCTCAGCAGTGGAGAAGTCTAAGAGAATCCTGGGCGCGATCGCGTTAATCAGGTTATTATAACGCTGAACTTGATCCGCTCCATTCCCCCCTTTCAGTTCCGTTGGTTCCTCTGGCTGGTCGTTAATGCCGGGATAAATGGGGTAAGTAATATTAGGATGTCTAACGTTAACCATGATTAGTTAGCCACAAGTGAGTTGTTATCGACGATGTAATTATTGTCGATTGTTGTTGATTGCGTTTCCGGTAAGCCTCGATTTTCTAAGCGATAGCGGTGGCGTGTTGGGATGCGGATAGAGAAAGTCATGTTAGGAAATGTTCCAATCTCAAAGTTAAACATCCGTTGTTGCCGACGTTTGCCCCCATGTTCCTCGTTATCAATTTCAATGGCTGTGTAATAAGCATGAGCCACCAGATTCATGATGTATTGGTCAACACTATCTCCATCAGCCAAAGATGCCGGAAGCGGAGGGGGAGATCCTTGATTGAATTCCGATACCAGCATGATTAAGCGCCTCCAAAGAGCCCATAGGTTTGCAGGGCATTAATCACCTGGTTAACCTTGGTTTCGAGGGAATTGAGTTTGGCATTGAGGTCGGCTAAATCGACACTGTCAGCACCGCTGGCAACATCAGCACCATTGGCAGCAGCAAAAACGGCACTGTTTTCAACGGTTTGCTGAGCAACTGCATTTGCCTTGTCATTAGTAAAAAACGCGATCGCGCCAGCAGTTCTAAACGTTCCATCAAAAGCGCAATCGATTTGAAATTCCTGCTCATCATATTCCGTTTGTCCAGGCGGCAAGTCGCCCTGACGATACATCACAGCCATGCCGCCTTCCCACATTGCCCAATAATTCTGGTAGTAACCGAAAAACGGGCAACCACCAGTGGTGAACTCGTCGCCGCTGTAAGCGAACCCGGGCAAATCGGCATAACGGTTATACTGGCTGTTCAGAGCGAAATAATTGTTTGTTATTGGGCTTCCGGTGTTATTCACATAATCAATATCGCCATAGAACCAGCACTCAATGGTTGTGGCGTAAGTGTACCAGTAATATTGGCAAGCGGTACCAGCCTCTAAAGTAATGGTCAGCCCTCGATTAACAAACTTGGAATCATTGAGATAAAAGACCCCATAACAAGCACCAACGATATTGATATCGCCCTCAGCCAAGATCTGAGCATTTCCGGCATAAAGAAAGTTATCCCCAAGATTTAGAACTCTCAGGTTCCTCAAATAAATCCAGCCGGAATGCTGTTCCAAATAAATTCCCCAACGCCAGCTGACATTATCCGTTTCATTGGCATCTCTCCCAAATGTGAGGTTTTGGAACAGAACACGCCCATTGGTATGCTGACCGTCGAACTGGCAATTAATCCGAGTTTGGGCAGGGTCGGGATTGCCGTTGATATCGGTTCCCGTTCCCTCAATGACTAACATGCCAGTAGTGGGAATTTCATAGCCCTGATTGCCAGCGTTAACTCTTGTGTAGTACTGCCCTGAATCTAGGAAGTTGGGAAGCCAGCTAGTAAAACCGTCTGAATAATATCCAGGCGCGATCTTGATGTGAATGGAACCTTCCTGACCTAAGGTTTGATTGGCAACATCCTGCAAAGCCCTTCTCGGGGTCGCGTAAGGATTGGCAAAACTTCCATCGCCACTGGTGTCATTTCCGGTGGTGGCGACATGGATATCTTTCTGACTGGTTAGAAAGGCAACCCCTTCCACGTTGATATCTCCCGTTTCTGGGTCAAAGTTATTTAAAAGATTATTGAGATCGGTCTCTAGCTGGGACGTTTTCGCGTCTAGGGTGTTTATTCCGCTGTTAACGGTACTGAATTGGGCGCTTACACTGCTGTTGAGCTGTTGATGGTTCTGCTCAACCGCGCTGAGTTGATGGCTTAGTTGGTTAAAGTCTGCATTTAAGTTCCCTGCAATTCGGTTGATCTGCTGGACGAGATGACCGCCGTTTCCACCTTTTGTGCTGTTAGGAGGAATCACCAGATCATTGATGCTGGGATAAACGGGAATTGTCGCTTGTGAGTAATCGTAAGGCATGGGAAACGATTTGAGTCTGTGTCAGCCCGCCATGCCCATGAGACACAGCGGGTTATCCATCAAGGAAAGTTAGCCGGAGACCGTTAGGTTGCCAATGGTGACAGGAATTTCCACAGAAGCATCGAACTCGGAATTTTCTGAGATGCCCCAACGATAGGGACGATTGCTCAAATTGGTCTCGGGATTTTCTGAAAAATCAACAGTCGCGACATGACGAAGCAGAGAAATGATGTATTCATCCACGCTGTCGGTAGTTGCCAAACTGGCAGGCAGTTCCGGGGCGCCGGTATAGCTTTGGAAAGTTGCAACATCAATGGCCATAACAATAAGCTCCTAATTGCGTTAATTTCACTTGAGGCATTCTAACCCTGCCAGAAGGCTGTCTTTTTCAGGATCGTGAAAAGATTGGCCGTTTGAGCTTCTACCATATTCGGTATGAATTGCTAGGAGCCAATTATGGATCTACTGAGCCAAGACTTTTTATTTGGTATTGCTGGGGGAGTGGTTGTTTCCTTACTCCCATTTGTCAATCGCACCTTAGACAAAATTACTTCCTCCAAGGGCGCAAGAGTGGGGTTTATTATTGTGGAAACCATCGAAGCCTTAGAAGATGGGCGACTTACCCAAGATGAGGTCGAGGGCATTATCGAGAATGTTAGGCGATATTTGAAACGATTAGAATCCGGTGTCACAGCAGAACCAGAACCCCCCAACCGATAAAGATGACGGTTCCAGATTCAGTTACCGACGAATTGCATTGGAAATTCTTGGAGTGGTGCTTGCTTCCATCTCGGTAACCATGATTACTGCTTTAATCGGTTTCATGGAATCAATCATCCGGCTTCAAGAAAAGGTGCAAAACAATACTGAAATTATCCGCGAGCTGAAACAACAACATGAACAAAAACGATCGAAATAACGCGAGCAAGGAGGTTTATGAAATTAACAGCAAAAAGCAACACGCTAATCAAATCAAGCACTCAACAATTAACCGAGTTAAAACCGGAAGATATTTATCAGTTATCTGAGGGGGAGAGCTTTCCCGCAGAATCGGTAGAGAGTGCAGGAAACCACTGGCGCATTACGGCTTATGTCTATAAAGACCACTTTGATGTCAGCGGTGACGTTGCAGAACAGCAGGGGGGAACGACAAAAGATAAGCCTAAGCGAATTAGTGATAAAGGCTTGGATCTGCTCAAACAGTTTGAAGGAGTCCGGTTGAAAGCTTATCGCGATCCGGTTGGCGTGTGGACTATTGGTTATGGACACACAATGACGGCAAAGCCGGGAATGAAAATTACCCGAGAGGAAGCGGAAAGGTTATTGCGTCAGGATTTGGAACGATTCGAGAAAGTGGTGCGCGATCGCGTGATTGTGCCCATCAATCAAAACCAATTTGATGCCCTGGTTAGCTTTGCCTTTAATGTAGGAGTTG
>JBDGQV010000234.1:0-7289 GCA_042218725.1 Halothece sp.
AAGCCCAAAAACGCTTAGCGGCGAAGATATTCTACCTGGCTTGGTTCTTGAGTTAGACCCAATTTGGAGCTAGTAGTGAACGTGAACTACCGAAAGCCGTCTTAGAATTTCAATTGTTCAAAAAAGCCTCAAGTTACGAATGTTGATTGCTCAAGCTCTAACCTGATTTTAGCTTGCGATAATTTATGTTATTCGCTGCTATTGGCAGCTTTAGCACGTCCACGGACATTGGTAATCGCAGCTTCCACAGCATAGGAGGCGGCAATAATATCTCGCTCTTCTCCGCCTAAATATAATCGTCCAAAACTTCCCACCGCTGAAACTTGCAAGAGATTAATTTGCGCTGCTTTTTCCGCTTCGTTGGCAGCGAGGGCAGCAAAGGCTGCAGGTTCCACTTCAAAGACGTATAAACTTTCTCCAGTTAAGAGCATATGACCGCGCCGGGTACGATTGATTAATTGGGCTTGGTGAGAATCAACATTGCGAATGATTTGGCTGGAAACCACGCGCGGTTTGATGCTGTCGCTTTCTGAAACGCCTAAGGCATCTAAAATTGCGCCGCCTGCGATGGTGACGTCGCCTTTTTGGGAAGAATGAAGTTCCAATAACCCATATAAGCGTTCTACCACTTGCACGCCAGGACGAACATTGGTTGCTTTGAGAGCTACGTCAGTAATCCGGTTGATTTCAATGCCAGGAGAAATTTCAATCCAGAGGGAGGTATCGCCAGGCAAGGGTAAAAATCCCAACGATACCGTTCCCATATAGGCGGCGTGTTGCGCTTGCAGTCTATCTAAATAGACGTAACTCCGAAGCTCGATACCCAAAAGCAGTTCTCCTATTTCAGGTCAAAAAAGTGCCATCATAACTTTATCAAATTATTTTTCCCTTCGCCGCCACTGGAAAAACCTGTGCTAAAATTAACGATTCGGCATTTGGAATCCTCCTGGCATTCCAGGAATCGTTTGCGGTTCTGCGGGCAGGGAGAAAGCACTGTCACTCACCGAGGTTTGAAAGTCTGTGGCTGTCATTTGCCACTTGCCCCGTTCGTTTTTTCCTTCCATATAAAGGGGAATGCCGTGATTATTGGAGTAGCAAGAAAGAAAAGACTCGTTTTTTTCCGGTTGTTGCACTTTAAAGCAAGTGGTTGGTTCTCCAGCAACCATGCGGGTTCCGGCTTTGGTAATTTGATTTCGATACTGTTCAGGACTGTTTTCGACATCTTCTAGTGTCTGCATCCCTTGTACTGTGGAAGCAGGTACTTGATCTAAATTGGGTAACTTGAAACAATTCCAGTTATTCCCGCGAGTAATGCAGTTGGTGACTTCCTGGCCGACTCGATAAATGCGAGCTTGGTTGCCTTGCACCTGAGTATCCATGCGGAACTTATCGCCTTTCAACCATTGTTCCACAACTTCTGTGGGGTTGCCTGGCATATCGACTTGGTAAGACACTTGATAATCGGGGTTGCCAACGGCATTTTTGATAAAAGAGCGAAAGGCTTCGTAATCGCTATTTTGTTTGGTTCCTGCCTGAGTGACTAACTTGCCTTGGGAACTGGCTAAGGCGTTGGCTTCCCAAGCCCCTGAACATAAAATCGCAAACACCGAGGCAAGCGTGATTTTTAACAGTCCACAATTGGGCATCAGTTTTCTCCTTTAACGCAAGGGTTCTAATCAAGGACATATCCTAACACTAATTAGATCAGCTATTGGAGAGCGATTGCAGGATTAGAAAGCAATATACTGAATTAGGGAAAAACTTGTGAGACTGTCGCTTGCCGAAGGAGTGTTAATTTTGATCTTGCAACACGTCAGGCAACAATAAGGGAGGAGGGTCGCTCAAGAAACCGCTTTGCACAAATGCTGAATAAATGCCGGTTTCCATTGCAATCAATTCCCGTTTTAATTGTTCGTTTGCTAGTTCTTCGATAGCAGGATTTTTATTGCTATAAGTTTCTATCTCTTTTTCTAATCGTTGCAATTCTTGTTTAACGCAGTCTCGATATTTATGAAATCGCGGATCTAATTCCCAACGCTGGTTCATTTCTTCTTCATTCAAATGGGTCAGAATTTGTTTCAGGGCAACAGTACGAGCAATGAGTTGTAAATAGTGTTCTTGGAGATGCTCTTCGTATAAAAACCCTAATCGTTTAAGCAACCATTTGCTGCTTAATCCTTGGACTAAGAGATTAAATAATACGACACCAAAAACGACTGCTTCTAAAGTTTGACTTTGTACTAAAACAATGGGGACGCTTAAGGCAAGGGCAATGGAAACTGAACCGCGCAATCCTGACCACCACAATACCGTTCGTTCCGGTAAACTAATGTTGCTATAATCAAGTTTGTTGCCAAAATAAGTTGTGCCATAAATCGCGATCGCGCGGGTGGCTAAAACAGTAACAATGGCAATGGCAATGGGATAAATATTCTCTCCTAAACTTTGAAAATCAATTTTATCTCCGATGAGTAGAAACACAATGGAGTTCACTAAAAAGGCAACGAAAGCTAAAAATTCGGAGAGAACTTGTTTTTTATGAGGATTCATTTCTGAAACCCCAAATGTCCCCATAATCAATCCGGCGACAATGACGGCAACAACACCGGAACCGCCTAATTCTTCAGTAAATAAATACGTTCCATAAGAGGCAACAAGCAGTAAAGAACGCCCTAAAAATCGTAAATCAGAGCGGTGAATCAGATAAGAAAAGGCAATGCCAATTATTCCCCCCATCATTAAGCCAATGCCAGCCAGTTTAATGACATTTTTCAGGAGGGCAACCATATTAACATCAGCTAAATTTAAGTCGGTGGGTAAATCCATTAATAAAACAAATGCCCCGATCGCGATCGCGACATTAAACATATTTTCCCCATCGGTGAGGGCGACTAAACGCTGATTAACCCCCAAACGGCCAAATAATGCAGTAATGGGGGCAGGGGCTGTGGCTGACAAACTTGCCCCAGCTAAAAGCGCGATCAGGGGTGAAATTTCGGTAAAGGTCGTGAGGGTAATGGTCACACCGATAATGGTTAGAAATACCCCACTTGCAGCCGACAGAAAAATAATGCTAATATCGTGTTTTACTAATGACCAATTTAAGTCGATTGCGGTTTTTAATAATAACGGCGGTAAAAAAACAAACAGGGTGACTTCTGGCGGAACATTAATCAAGCGAACATCGAGCAATGCCAGAATTAAACCAACAATTACCAATAAAAGCGTATAAGGAATATCGCGAAATCGAGGAAAAGAACGAGATAAAGTAGCTACTCCTAAAGAAACCGAGAGCACGAGAAGAAACTGTTTTAAATGCTCTTGTAATGGGGCTTCGCCGACAACATTTTCGAGTGCCATAAATTAAATAAAAGGAAATAGAGGAGTGAGAACGGGAATTAAAAAGAACAATTGATCACGAAATATATTGCATCAAGTCAGCTCGGATTGAGTTTTCATCCAGAACTCAACGGTTGAGTTAATAAGTAAAAGGGATTGAGTCTATCTACAGACAGAGTAAAAGAACAACTTAACTCCGTCACCTAACAAAAGAGAGAAAATTCTGTAGAATGATGATTGTAATTCATCAACGATTGGAACAGATCCCTTCTGTTTAAGAAGAGGTAATCTGCAACTTAAAGTTCTACTTCTATTTGATATTAAAACAGATTTTGTTAAGTTTGATGCATTTTTTTTGAGGAAAGAAGTATCTTCCCTGCTAATAGGCATAATTTGAGTAGAGAAGTCACAAACCGGATTAATTTGTCAAGACACCTTCCACTCATTGGTTGGCGTGAAGTGATTGCCCTTCCCCAACTTAACATCCCAAAAATTAAAGCCAAAATCGATACAGGAGCGCGCTCTTCAGCACTCCACGCTTATGACATTGAACCTTACCAGGAACAAGGCCAATCAATGATCCGTTTTCGAGTGCATCCTTATCAGCGCAATACTAAAGACACGATCGAAGCAGAAGCGAAACTTCTAGAAATGCGGGAAGTTCGCAACTCCGGCGGCATCGCCCAATTACGCCCGGTGATTGAAACTATAGTAAAATTAGGCGAAACAGAAAGGTTAATTGAATTGACTTTAACCAGTCGCGATGTCATGGGGTTTCGGATGCTGTTAGGCCGTCAAGCGGTGCGCAATCAGTTTTTTGTTGATCCAGGGCGCTCTTTTCTACTTTCATCACCCAGGGAAAAACAGACTAAGGAAGAAATATGAAAATTGCTATTCTTTCACAAGATGCCTCTCTCTATTCCACCCGGAGACTCAAAGAAGCTGCCGTAGAACGAGAACATGAAGTGCGGGTGATTAATTACCTGCGCTGTTACATGAATATTACTTCTCATCAACCCAGCGTTGTGTATCAAGGACAACCTTTAGAAGAATATGATGCCATTATTCCCAGGATTGGGGCTTCTCGAACCTTTTATGGCACTGCTGTGGTACGGCAATTTGAGTTGATGGGGGTATTTACTGCTAACGAATCCCAAGCAATTTCGCGATCGCGCGATAAACTTCGTTCTTTACAAATTCTTGCCAGACAAGGAATTGGCCTTCCGGTAACCGGGTTTGCCCATGCCACTCAAGATATTGACGGCTTAATTGAAACGGTAGGCGGTGCGCCAGTTGTGATTAAATTATTGGAAGGAACTCAAGGCATTGGTGTGGTGTTAGCAGAAACCCATCAGGCAGCTAAATCTGTCATTGAGGCCTTTCGAGGGTTAGAAGCCAATATTTTGGTTCAAGAATTTATTAAAGAAGCCCAAGGGGCAGACATTCGCTGTTTTGTCGTTGGCGGCAAAGTGATTGCTGCCATGAAACGCCAAGGGGCAGAAGGAGAATTTCGGTCTAACCTGCATCGCGGAGGCAAAGCCGATAAAGTAAAACTAACCCCGGAAGAACGGAGTACAGCGGTTCGTTCGGTCAAAGCAATGGGGTTGCGGGTAGCAGGGGTTGATCTGCTGCGTTCCAATCATGGTCCAGTTGTCATGGAAATTAACTCTTCTCCCGGACTAGAAGGGATTGAAAATGCCACAGGCGTCGATGTTGCCGGCAAAATCATTGAATTTATCCAAAAAAATGCCGTTCCCAACAAACTGACAGATCGAATTCCCTATTAAAAGCTTTTTTGAGCGAGTCCCCATCCCCTAAGCAATCACTAATTTTTCTGTAACTTATTGTCGTTTCTAACTGTGACTGATTCTAATTTACAACCTGACTTTCAAATCGTTGGAGAAACAATTCCTCCTGGCAAACGCCGGCAATTGGAAATTCCCATCGCCCGTCTCATTACAAATACTCTTCTGTCGCTTCCGATTACGATCTTACATGGGATGGAAGCTGGTCCTCGGTTATGGGTCAGTGCCGCCATTCATGGGGATGAAGTCAATGGGGTCGAAATTATTCGCCAATTATTAGAAAAAGTCAATCCCAAACAATTGCGAGGCACCCTGATTGCTGTTCCGATTGTGAATGTTTTTGGCTTTATTGAACAATCTCGTTATCTTCCTGACAATCGAGACTTAAATCGCTGTTTTCCCGGTTCCCCAGAAGGATCTCTAGCCTCACGCATTGCTCATCTATTTATGACAGAAATCGTAAGCCGTTGCACTCATGGCATTGATCTTCATACCGCTTCTGAGCATCGAACGAATTTTCCGCAAATTCGCGCTAATCTTCAAGATCCCGAAACCTATCGTTGTGCCAAAGCCTTTGGTGCCTCAGTGATGATTCATGGGGTGACCCGAGACGGTTCTTTGCGACAAGCCGCCGCCAAAAAAGGGATTCCCATTCTGCTATATGAAGGGGGAGAGGCATTACGGTTTAATCCTGAGGCGATTCAGGTGGGAACCGAGGGCATTTTGCGCGTGATGAATACCTTGGAGATGTATTCTTTTCCCGCAGCTTCTCCCACAGCCCCCACGCCACCGCTAGAAGTCGAAACAACAAAATGGGTTCGAGCGTCTCAGGGAGGAATTTTGCGTTTGCAAGTGGGGTTAGGAGAAAGAGTAACCAAAAAACAGAGTTTAGGCATCATTGCCAATGCCTTTGGTCATCAAAGCGGTACCGTGCGCTCTCCCTTTGATGGTCTCGTCATTGGACACACTCAGAATCCCTTAGTGAACCAAGGGGATGGCATTATTCATGTTGCCGCCGCTGGCTAACCTGTTTCCTATAGAACGCCAGCGTTGGCAAGTCCTAAAATGACCCCTGCACCGAGAACATGACCAAAGCTCGCTGTTGCTAATAGTTCAGGAACACCAAATCCTTCTAAAATTGCTGGTTTTGGAAAAGGCAATTCCGGGCCGCCCCCATAGTTTTTGATCGCAAAGCGGCCAATGGCAATCGTAAAGACATTACATAAAATCATCACCAGAGCAACGGAAGGACTCCAAGAAACGGTGGTTGGTGTGCTAGCTTGAACAGCAGCAAGGATATTTAACATATTTAAGTTGTTTCTCCCAACATCAATAGCTAACAGAATTATAAAAATAATTTTTAATTTAACCATTGTTTCCCTGCAAAAAGTAACAATCTGTTCATACTAATTCATATTTCTGAACAAATGAGAGTTAAAATCTGTGGCATTACTCAATTAGAACAAGCAAACGCGATCGCGCAGTTAGGGGCAACTGCCCTGGGGTTTATTTGTGTCGAAAAGTCGCGGCGTTACCTTCCTCCCGATGAAATTGTCAGCATTACAAAGTACCTGAATAGTGATATTTCTTGTATTGGTGTTTTTGCTAATACTGAACTATCTGACATTATTGCCATAGTCAAACAAGCCAATTTAACTGGGATTCAACTCCACGGTCAAGAATCCCCAGCCTTTTGTGAAAAACTGCGATCGCGACTTCCCCAGGTAGAACTGATTAAAGCCATTGCGGTTAAAAATGCTGACTCTCTTATTCAAACTGAGCGTTATGCGCCGTGGGTAGATGCTTTTTTGCTAGATGCCTATGATCCCAAAAAATTAGGCGGAACTGGCAAATCCTTTAATTGGGAATATTTGCAGGACTTTACCCCACCGCGCCCTTGGTTGCTGGCTGGCGGATTGACGCCAAACAATGTTCAACAAGCCCTAGCAACAGCGAAACCCAGTGGCATTGATCTTTCTAGTGGGGTTGAAAAATCCCCTGGCGATAAAGATTTAAACTTAGTGGCTGAATTATTTCAGGCTTTAAAAGCATCAGTTTCTCAGGTGGAAGGAAGTCATTAATCTTGCTATAAATTCCGTAGCATTTTCAAGACTTGTTCCACTCGCGATCGCGTCATGCCAGAGA
>JBDGQV010000235.1:0-6750 GCA_042218725.1 Halothece sp.
CTAATCTCATCGAGATAGCTGCGAACTTTCCCCCCTCCTCCGGGAGGGGGTTTTTTTGTTTAAAGGAATCGCGGGCAGTTCACCAATTTACCTGCGCTGTTATTTGGATTAACCAAGGATGGGCAAGCCATAACAAATAGGTAAAAATCGCAACCCCCAGATAGGCAGGACGGAGAAACTCCTGCCATTTTAGACTTTGACGGCCTTGTAGAATCGCGAGAAACGGAATCACAGAAGTACGCGCTTTGGCTTGGATAAAGGTCTCTCCATAACGAGATTGTAAGCGGCGGTCCCCATGCCAAACCCCAAATAAATGATGGGCGATTAAGCCAAGAGAGGTGACTAACGTAAAGGAACTGCCAATCCAAAGGGTATGGGCAACACACCAAATGACTTGTCCAACCATTTGCGGGTGGCGAGTAATGCGAATAATGCCTGTTTCATAAAGGTGGACTTGGGGTTTTTCAATGGCGGCAATCTCTAATAAATTAAACGTCGCAGGATAGAGAAATAAAAATGAGATGGCCGATAGTAGCCACACAAGCTCGAAAATTCCGGGTTGCGTTTGTACCTGCCATAAAATGATGCCATCGTAGCGATGATTAAAGAAATAAACAATTAAAATTACAGCTAGGGGAAGACTAACCAGAGCAAACCCCACTCGGTATAAACGTGCCCCGATGAGTTGCTCCCCCCAAGGACGCAAAGCTGCCAATCCACTATGGGCAACTGCAAATCCGGCCAGGAGAGCTAACATGATTCCATGACTGGTTGTGAACCACTGTTGTTCATTCATGCCGTTATTCAAATTTGTTTTTTTGAATTGATCCTAGCCCATTCCGGGAACCGGTAACGCTTGTCTCTAAGCATTAGGATTTCGTGTTACTGTCAATTCAGAAGAGGTAATGATCCTCGTGTCGAAACGCATTCATAATTATTCCTTGTATTCTCCTATCTTTGGCAAAAAGATGTCAGACATACCGTTTTCTCTCGATCAACTGCAAATTTTAAAAGCGATCGCGGCTGAAGGCAGCTTCAAGCGCGCGGCGGATACCCTTTATGTGTCTCAACCGGCGATTAGCCTTCAGGTACAGAATTTAGAACGACAGATGAACGTACCCTTGTTTGATCGAGGGGGAAGACGCGCCCAACTCACGGAAGCCGGACAACTCTTGCTCACCTATGGCGAGAAAATTCTGTCTTTGTGTCAAGAAACGTGTCGCGCGATCGAAGACTTAGAAAATCTACAGGGAGGAACCTTGCTCATCGGGGCATCTCAAACTACAGGCACTTATCTGTTGCCCCGAATGTTGGGGTTATTTCGACAAAAATACTCAGATGTCTCAGTGCAGCTACAAGTGCATTCTACCCGTCGTACCTCCTGGAGTGTGGCCAACGGCCAAGTGGATCTTGCGATTATCGGCGGCGAAGTTCCTCCAGAATTGCATGATACGTTGGAGATTTTCCCTTATGCCGAAGATGAATTAGCGTTGATTATGGGCGGTTCCCATCCCATGGCGAAGGAAAAAGCCATTCCCAAAGAAGATCTGTATAAACTGAATTTTATTACCCTCGATTCTCAGTCCACAATTCGCAAAGTCATTGATCAAGTTTTAACCCAATCCGGGATTAATCCCAAACGTCTCAATATTGAGATGGAATTAAATTCTATTGAAGCGATTAAGAATGCCGTGCAATCCGGTTTAGGCGTAGCGTTTGCTTCGATTTCTGCCATTGAGAAAGAATTGCAAATGGGAACCTTGTATCGGATTAATATTCAAGAGGTGGTGGTCAAACGGAGACTCTCTTTAATTATTAATCCCAATCGGTATCGTTCCAAAGCTGCCGAGGCATTTATTAAAGAAATTCTTCCCAAATTCTGTACCAATGGTTGGTTTACGGGCTCAGAACTTGCCCCCCATCCTGCCCATTATCCTCGTCAGCGTCCGCTTCCTAATTCTGAAGTTGAAAATTCGCCGTCTCCTGAAATAAGCTGATTAGTAATTATTTTGGCATCAGTCCTATGCAAACTTACTGCACCCGCCCTGAGTGCTCCCAACCCCTGAATAACTTTTCAGAATTGGATGATCCCTCTAAATTGCCAACTGCTCAACAAAAATACTGCCATTGTTGTGGCATGCCTCAAATTTTAGCCGGGCGATATATTCCACAACAGTTATTAGGAAAAGGCGGATTTGGTGCAGCATATCTGGCCTGCGATCGCCATACAACTAAGTTGCGAAAATGTGTTGTTAAACAATTTCAACCGCCGGATCATTTAAATGAAAAAACGTTAAACATTGCTGAAGAATTATTCACTCGTGAAGCCGAAGTATTGGAAAGTTTGGGCAATGAACATCCGCAAATTCCTGACTTATATGCCTTTTTTCCCCTAATTCTTTCCGAAGAAAACGACAGCGAAAACGAATTTTTTTATCTAGTTCAAGAATTTATTGATGGCGAAACCCTAGAACAAGAAGTTCAGAAAAAAGGGCATTTCAATGAAGCGGAAGTGCTGGAAGTTTTAGAAAATATGCTCCAGGTTTTGCAATTTGTTCATGACCATCACTCCATTCATCGCGATATTAAACCCTCCAATATTATGCGCGATCGGCAAGGAAAACTCTATTTACTTGATTTTGGGGCAGTGAAGCGCGTTACCGGTGCCGGCACCAATCCTTATTCCTCAACCGGCATTTATTCATTTGGGTTTGCGCCGCCAGAACAAATGCAAGGGCGACAAGTTTATCCCTCCACCGATTTGTATGCTTTAGCGGCAACTTGTCTCCGTTTGCTCACCGGAAAACCGATTCAGGAATTATATGACTCTTACAATAATCAATGGGCTTGGCGTCGCCATACTGAGATTAGCGACAACTTAGCAACAATTTTAGAGCGAATGCTCTTCGCAACGCCAAAAGAACGGTTTTTATCAGCTCAAGCAGTTTTAAATGCGATTCAGGACAACCCTGTTTCGAAAGCGGCCATCGAGACACCGCAAACTGATTCTTTCGATAAGCCCCTGCTCAGTCAACCGGAAGCCGGCGCCTTGTTTTCCCTCTCAACGGATTATCCCGATGACAATTCTCCCACGGAAATCGAGGAAAGCAACCATCAAAATCAGGAGGCTGTGTTCTCTTCCTCAGAGACGGTGGAAAAGCCAGAAGAAATCACCTCTAACCAAGCAACGGCAGTTCAATCCCATGAAAACGCTGCCGCTGCCCCTTCCACACAAGAGCAACCCCCTGAACCTGCTGCTGTGGCATCTACTCCCACTCAAAACCAAGATTCTTTAGCAACCCCGGAAAATTCAAGGAATGACTCCCTGAATCCCCAGGCGGCATCACCGCCAGCGTTTCGTCATGTTCGGCGCTTTACCTTATGGGAACTGATTGGGAATGCTGGATTTACTGGCTTTGAAGGAGCATTATTGTTGATTGCCTTGACGAGTGTTTTTGCGAACCCTGCCATTAGTATCGGGCTATGGGGAATGAGTATGGGAGGATTGATTTACGCCCAATTCCGACGTTTCATTGAAAAAATGGATTTGTTAATTGTGGCAGGACTAACCCTGGTCATGGTTGCTCTTGTGCCTCCGTTGCGCAGTCTGCCGATTTCTATGGCCATTATCAGCTCAATTGTCGCCAGTGCCGGCGCGATCGCGCTGATTAGCTGTTTTCGCCTCATTTATCGCTTGCTCTCGAAATAAATTGCAATGGCACACAAGAATGAAATCCCCATTTTAGCGACCTCGTTTTTAATTACCTTGGGTATTGCAACTGGCGGTTTGTGGTGGCTCTTTCAAGAAAACCAATCTCAACCAGCGAGTTCTTCGCAACCTGCTTTACAAGCCCCTGACACCTTCAGTGCCCTGGAAGAGGTTCCCACTGGATTGTTTCGATATGGGGGAAGTACCACTTGGGCACCGATTCGAGAAAACATTGATCCCATTATCCAACAAACCCATTCTGAGTTTCGATTGCACTACATCAAGCCCATTTCAGGAACACCAGGTTCTGGGAATGGAATTAAAATGCTGCTGAATAGCCAAGTCGCTTTTGCTCAATCGGCACGCCCTCTCAAGGAACAAGAATATGAATTGGCACAAGCCAGAGGATACACATTACGCCAAATTCCCGTTGCCATTGATGCCATTGCCATTACCGTTAATCCAGAATTAAACGTGTCTGGTTTAACAGTGCAACAGCTGCAAGACATTTATACCGGAGAGATTACCAATTGGCAAGAGGTGGGAGGTCCCAACTTGCCCATTATTCCCTATTCAAGACGTATTCAAAATGAGGGAACTGTGGAATTTTTCTTGGAAAATCTCATCAATGCCGAGCAGTTTGGGTCGAATGTCAAGTATGTTGACCGTACCGCAATCGCCCTGAGAAACGTCGCTGCCAATCGCGGTGCGATTTATTATACCTCTGCGCGACAGAGAGTTCCCCAATGTTCCGTGAAATCCCTGCCGATTGCTCGCCAAGGGAAAGCCTTAGTGCCCCCTTATCAAGAACCTTTTGTCTCAGAAGAAGTTTGCCGTAAACAAAGAATACGCTATAAATTAAATTTTAATAAGTTTCACAATGGGAAATATCCGCTAACCCGTCGTTTATTTGTCATTGTTAAAGAGAATGGCGAAGTCCATCAACAAGTGGGAAAAGCCTATGCTCGGTTACTGCTTACCGACCAAGGGCAACATTTAATTCGCCAAGCCGGATTCGCCAATATTCGCTAACTTCTGTGGCAATGGACGTAACTGGACTCGAACCAGTGACCTCTACGATGTCAACGTAGCGCTCTAACCAACTGAGCTATACGTCCTTACGCTTTAATTAGAGTAACATGATTGGTCTCAAACTGCCAAGAAAAACTATAAAAACTAATTTAAAAGGGCACGCGATCGCGATCATGTCTGATAAAATAGCAAAGGTTAGAGCTTATTGCTTCTAAACATAGAAAGTACTGACTCTAATTGTTGGTCAACCTAGGCAAGTGTAAGCGTCTTTGACTCAATCGACATCGACTACCGAACCCATCCAACTTGATACCCTGACCCAAGAACTGGCAGCAATTCAACAAACTGGTTCTAAACGAATTGCTATTCTTGGCTCTCGTCATGTTCCCATTACGCATCAGCAACTCATTGAAATGATGAGTTATGCCCTCGTTTTAGGGGGAAATCGTCTGGTTACCTCTGGTGCGACGGGAACCAATTCTGCGGTGATTAAAGGGGCAATGCGGGGCGACCCTAACCTATTAACCGTCATTTTGCCGCAAAGCCTAAAACAACAACCGCAAGAATCGCAAGATCAACTTGCACAAGTCATTCACTTAGTAGAAAATCCAGAACAAGATGAACTTTCTCTTGCCGAAGCCAGTTCTTTGTGCAATCGAGAAATCATCTCTCGCTGTCAGCAACTAATTTGTTTTGCGTTTCATGACAGCTATACACTGCTCAAAACCTGCGAAGAAGCAGAAGAAGATCGTAAACTAGTCACCTTATTTTACTTCGATTAAGGAATGGAAACTTCGATTCAGGCAGTGTTGCTTTACTCTCTAGCAAGCGGGGCAATTTTAATTTATTTGCCCTTTATGGTAGTGGGCTGGGCTCGTTTACAAGTCGGATACGACTATCAAGCCCCCCGCACCATGCTGGAGAAATTGCCGCCATACGCTAAACGGGCAACTTGGGCTCATCAAAATGCCTTTGAATCTTTTATTTTTTATGCGCCGGCAGCCATCATGGCTTATGTCACCCAAGTCGATTCTCAGTTCGCAGTTTGGGCAGCCATTGCTTATGTTGCAGGGCGTTTTTTCTATCCGATTTTTTATATTGCCAATCTCCCTCCGCTGCGATCGCTGATGTTTGCGCTTGGCTCATTAAGTAGTATGATTCTTTATGGGTTAAGTATCCTAGAAATTAACTCCTCACTTTAATTTCTTCTCACTGTTGAGCGACACGAATCTTGTCTATGGCTTCTAACTACAGTTTCGATATTGTTAGCGAGTTTGATCATCAAGAAATGGTCAATGCTGTTGATCAAGTCCGAAGAGAAATTGAAAACCGTTACGATCTCAAGGATTCCAAAACCACCCTTGATTTAAACGAAGACTCAATTGTCGTTAATACGGATAGTGAATTCACCTTAGATGCCATCCATGACATTCTTCGGAACAAAGCAGCTAAGCGCAATCTGTCTCAGAAAATTTTTGATTACGGAAAAGTAGAATCGGCTAGCGGCGGTCGAGTGCGCCAAGTGATCAATTTAAAAGAAGGTATTGATCAAGACTTAGCCAAACAAATCAGTAAACAAATCAAAGACGAGTTTAAAAAAGTACAAGTTTCCATTCAGGGCGATCGCGTCAGGGTTTCTAGTAAATCCAAAGATGAACTGCAACAAGTGATTCAATTGCTCAAACAAACCAACTACTCCCTTCCGTTGCAAATTACCAATTATCGTTAGTGTCCCCCTAACTGCGGTAAAATTAATCTAAAACGGCAGAATTAGACGAGCAGTGAATTATGGGTGAATCAAAACGTCGTCGGGAAGCTTTGGGTGAGAAATATGGTCAGGAGAAAAAACTCATTCCCTGGCTCGGAATCAGCAAAAAAGATGGGCAACGCTTTGTTAAATGGACCACCCGCGGGGCTTGGATTGGAATTGGTCTTTTAGTTGTTTACTGGGTTACCATTCGCTTAGTCGGTCCCGCCTTTGGCTGGTGGCAATTGAACAATTAAGCTCT
>JBDGQV010000236.1:0-1999 GCA_042218725.1 Halothece sp.
CTAAATCAAATACTGAAATCAATCATTAATGACTAAATTTGCCGTGATTGAGTGTCGTTCACGGAGCCTTCGAGCGCGATCGCGCTATTGCCAATCGAGATGCTCATTCACTGGAAAATTTATAATCCGGGACAATCTTCTCCACATCCCGTAAAACAGGAAACAAATAGCTTCCTAGCCCGTTTGCGAAGTATGGATGGAGTCCAATCACGCTTACCCAGGAGGGAAAAGAGGGTATATTGCAACACCATGCCTGAGCTGTTGACTCTTCAACTATTGCTTGTCACTCACTTGAAAAGAGGTTCCAATGACTTGAAAATCCTCAGTGTTATTATTTTTTAGTTTAGCTCTCACTTGGTCAAACCATTTGACTTGTTCCATGGAGTAAAGTCGTTCTCCGCAGTGAGAACAAACAGGAGCTTTGAGTTGGAGGGTTGCTGTGTGACCATTGCCACGAACCACTTTCGTAACGTCTTTAATTGTTAATTCCCCTTCACAGATTGGGCATTTTTCAAGATGTGGTGCCATTTTAGTTTTTCCTTACTCGCCAATTAATCCAACGTTCAGGATCAGGACAATACACTGTAATTAAAATAGCAATTTGCTTGTTTTGATCATAAGCCCAGACACTGTGAATGGGCTTTTCATTAGAAGTTGTTCCTAAAATTAAGCAACTCGGATAAGGTTTGTCATCTGGATAATGTTCAATAATTTTTCCATTAAGAACACTGGCAAAGATTTCTTCAAATTGAAGATCATCCTCTTCTGCTTCCAAGTCAGCGTGATTGGTAATTAGAACCTGCTGGGAGGTGACTGCTGTTTGAATGTCACTTATGTTCATTAGTTTTTATAAGAAAACAGTCAGATTGAACAAGGTTTGATTTTACTTCCCTCTCCCACTATGAAACTGATGAAAATTTTAGCTTGAACTAACTTCATGATCGCGCACAAGCTTCTCCACATCCCGTAAAACGGGAAACAAATAGCCACAAAGCCCGATCGCGCTCCCTAAGAAGGAAAACAAAGTATATTGCAACGCCATTCCTGACCCTTCACCGGTGCCAAACACGTCGCTGAAGATACCTGCCAGCATTCCCGTAGGTTGCATCGCCGGTTCAAAGACATAATCGGCTAACGGTCCCGCGATCGCGAGTCCAATCGGTGATGTAATCTGGGCAATGAGAAAGCGAGAGGCAAACACCCGTCCTTGTAGGACCGGTTCGACTTTACTCATCCAAATCGCGCCGTTGGAATTGCCCAACAAAGGAGAAAAGAAAGATTCAAAAAAACTGGTGATGATCCACAGTGGCGGCGTCTTCAGCAGTCCCACCAAAGCGCCGCTAGCATTGCTAAGGGCAGCGCCCCAAAACAATCCATGAATGCGCGGTTTCGGTCCGCCCCAGACACTTAAAGTTAGAGCGCCCAATAAACCTCCCATCCCAGAAGCAGAAAGAATCGTTGCTAACACAGCCTCGTCATTGCCGCTGCGTGCCAAAATCATGGGTGAGAAAATCGCACCGGCAGCAGTTCCAAATAAGTTAACACTCAGCAGAAAAATCAGAATTGCCAGAAGACTGGGACGAGCAAAAATATAGCGAAAGCCAAAACTAAACTTGTCCCAAAGGGATTCTTCAGCAGAGGTTTCTACAGAAGGGGCTTGGGGTAAACGGATGAGCGCCACACTGACAACAGCCAAGGCAAAGGTTGCCAAGTCAATTAATAAAATCCCGGTTAATCCCACTAAGGGATAAAGTCCCCCTGCTAGGGCTGGGGCAATGACGCCCGAGCCAAAACTGGACACTTGATGTCGCAGGGCATTAGCACGGGCATAATGTTGTTTGGGAACAATCAGAGGAATCGTTGTCGTGTAAGCTAGACCTTGAATATAGCCAAAGATGCCGCTAACTAGGGCAGCCAGATAAAAGTGCCAAATTTGTAAATTTCCTACCCAAAGTAATAGTAAAAGAAGAATCGTAGAAAGCGCGATCGCGCAATCGCT
>JBDGQV010000237.1:0-1804 GCA_042218725.1 Halothece sp.
ATAAGAAAAACTAATCTAATAAAACAAAGTAATTATTAAAAATTATTTAAACCAGACTGAGACTGAATAGACAACAAACAGAGGTTTGCTTTATAGTGATAATGATTATTATTATTGTTTAATTATGGAAAGACGTCAATTAACTGCCCTGTTAGCTGTACTGGCAGGGGCTACATTGTGGACAGCCTGCACTCGTTCTTCGGAAAATCCTGCAGAGTCCACTTCTGCTACAACGCAAGAAGAACAAATCGACGTTACAGTTAGTATTCTCCCCCAAAGATATTTTGTGGAACGTATCGGCGGCGAGACAGTTGATGTCAACGTCATGGTAAAACCCGGTGCTTCTCCTGCTACCTACGAACCGAAACCGCAACAAATGAAAGCCTTAAGTGATGCTGAAGCCTATATGCGCATTGGAGTTCCCTTTGAACAAGCCTGGATGTCTCGAATCGAAACTGCTAACAAAGACATGAAAATTGTTGATTTGACCCAAGGTATTGACCGTCAACCGATGGCAGCGCATCATCATCATGAAGACTCTGATCATGGACATGACAACAAAGAAGAAACAGGAAACCTTGATCCTCACATTTGGTTATCCCCAGAATTAGTCAAAAAACAAGCACAAACCATTTATACTGCCTTAGTAGAACTGAATCCAGAACAGAAAGCCTATTATCAAGACAATCTCGATCAATTTATTTCTGATATTAATCAATTAGACCAAACTATTGAAAATAACCTCGCTAATTTAGAACAAAGAACCTTTATGGTGTTTCATCCGGCTTGGGGGTATTTTGCTAGAGAATATAATTTAGAAATGATTCCTGTAGAAGTGGGAGGAACTGAACCCAGTGCTTCGGAGATGTCTGAGTTTATTAAACAAGCGAAAGCAGAACAAATTTCTGTTATTTTTGTACAGCCCCAATTTGGTGTTAGTAGTGTCAAACCCATTGCAGAATCTGTGGATGCCGAAGTATTGGAAATTGATCCGTTAGCAGAAAACTGGTTGGAAAATATGGAATCAGTAGCCACCACATTTAAAGACGCTTTGAGTAACAAGCCAAATTGAGAATAAAAATGAGTGAAAGTGATACGAAGAGGAGTTCTCCGATTAAAAATTTTTCTTCAGCAATTATTGAAATTAAAAATTTATGGGTTCGTTACCAACAAGAATTAGTATTGCAAAATATTAATTTGTCAGTTTATCAAGGCGATTATATTGGCATTATTGGTCCTAATGGCGGTGGCAAAACCACATTATTTAAAGTAATTTTGGGATTAATTTCTCCTCAGCAGGGAGAGATTAAAATTTTAGGAAAACCAGTCACAAAAGGGAGACGCTATATTGGATATGTCCCGCAAATTATGCAATTTGATAGCGCGTTCCCTATTACTGTGGCTGATGTGGTACGAATGGGACGTTTAGGAAAGCAGAAACTCCTACGACCTTATGGCAAACGAGATGAGGAAGTGGTACAACGGGTATTAGAGCAGGTGGGGTTGGGGAATTGGCGCGATCGCGCTTTATCGGAACTTTCGGGAGGACAACGACAGCGCGTTTATATTGCCCGTGCCCTTGCCACAGAACCGGAAATTTTATTATTAGATGAACCCACTGCCAATTTAGATGAAAATGTCTCGGCAACTCTTTACGAATTACTGCATCAACTCAATGAATTTGTCACAATTTTAATTATTTCACATGATATTAGTGCCATTTCTTCTTATGTTAAAACAGTGGGTTGTTTAAATCGAAAACTACACTATCATAGCAGCAATCAAGTTACGTCTGAAATGCTTC
>JBDGQV010000238.1:0-4345 GCA_042218725.1 Halothece sp.
GTTCACTTTACTTGATTCTTTAATTTTTTACAACCCATTTAGGATTGCTATATTTATTCGAAACCCAAAACATCAAATGTTTGATCATGATCGCTGTGAACATACTGCGGTGTAACATAAATTGATGAATGTCGCAATAAATCCTGCACTTGGCATATAGCACTCAGGAATGATTCATGAGAAAGAAAATTTCTTGGTGTCAAGTCAACTAGCAACTAAAAATCAACTTTTCACAACTAAATCCTGATTGCTATATGTACCAGTATTTATTTGTTATGCCTTATTTGAAAAAAATAATCGGTATAATCAAAATCTTGTATATTTTCATTAAAATAACTTAGTATACAACTACTTTTAAAAGTTCCTATGTTAATCAATCCATATTTTCTTACTAAGTCCCCAAAATCATAATTTTCTTCTTTTTTTTGTTTCTCTTTGTAATAAATTTCTAAAAAAATGAGCACTTGCTCTTCAAAACTTAGTAAATTTTTGAATATAGTTAAATAACGCTCTCTTGTTTTTCCATTTAATTCTAGTATATATAATAAACTGCTATATAAATTTCCTATTATTTGATTTATAAGAATACTATTATCTTCTCTAATCTGTGAATAGTGAAGTTGTTTTCTTCTGTTTATATCGAGGATAGTTCTTAATGCTCTTTTACCAGTTACTTCACGAGGTGGTACCTCATTATCAACAGTAGTTACTGATTTTTTAGGTGTTTCCGCTCGATCTTCTATTATTGCTAAATTAGCTATTATGTTTTCGTATTTATTCAGTGATTCAGAAATAATTTTTATTTTAGTATCTTCTTGTTGTTTTAATAATGTTAAAAATAAAAAAGTAGCACTACCTAAACCAGCAATTCCAGAGAGATTATTCCAAACTGGATTTAAAATACATTCTACTTCAGTCATTTTTTATTTAAAATTAAATCACATAAACTAGTGGTATTCTAACACTCTTTAAAAGATGTTAGAAAAACTTCCAATTATATCAAGTAGAGTCGCAAAACTAGCCTCATAATGATAAAGGTTGAAAAATATATCTATTACTTAGCTTATGAAAAGGTTGATTTGGCAAAGTGAAATGGGAATGAGATTAGCGCAACACGATCGCGCTCCTCAATTCCCCTTCCGAAACTCCCTCCGGCGGCATTCCCGTTAATTGGGTACTGTTAGCCGCCCGCACAATTTCGCCCCGATTGGGACAATTCCCGCTATAACGCCGATAATGCCAAGCGTGACCCGCTCTCACCATTTCCGCATTGATGAACGTTTCCCCAACAAAAATCTCAGCCACCGTTCTGCCATAACGGTCTTTCTCAATCGCATGAACGCGAACCAGGGAATGATCCGGCAACCGTCCCCGCAGATAATCCCGAGAAGCCATCCCGCCAGCTTGCGCCTTCTCCGGGGCATCAATCCCGCACAATCGAATCTTCAACTCTTCTCCCCGACACAGCACGCGCAAGGTATCCCCATCATAAATCGACCCCGGTTTTACCCGACATTGATTCCCAGCAACGGGGGAATTCAACTCAGCGCGAGGCACAACGCCCCAAATAATGAGCGCAAACCCCACTAAAATGACGAAACTGCTATTAATTTTCACTGCTTTTCACCAATAACGTGACCTCAGCAGTAATGGTCAGATTATTTTGATTAATAATTTTGACCCGTCGCACCCGCCCCGCATAAGGAGAGCGAATGACGCTTAACTCGCTGATTTGCTGATTTAGGTTGTCTAATTTTTCCCTCAGTCTCAAAACATCCATTTCTCGCTGCCGCTGACTGGCTTGGGCTTTAGTGAGATTGAGATTGTAATTGTAGAGTTCCCGTTGATAGCGGGATTTCGCATCTTGCAGATTAGCGATCGCGCTATTGAGTTCCTGTTGCGCCTCAATTCGTTTTTGCGCCAGCGTTTGCCGTTTCTCCACCATTTCCGTATCCAAACTGAGAACCAAATCCTCCTGTTTGAAGCGATATTCCGGCTTAGGCAACTGCTTCCAATAAGCAACCATCTCCCTGGCTTCTTCCACCGCTGCTTGTTGGGCGGCATAACTCGGTTCCGGGGGTGCTGAGGGCAACGGCGCGGCTTGAATCGCCTTGTTAATCACCAGTTCCAATTGGTTCCGCTGCTGCACTAACTTGGCTCGTTCCTTCGTCCGGTCAGCAATCACCGCCCCTTCGACAATGCGGTCTCCTTCTTCCACTTTGATATCTTCGGGAGAAGAAACCGTAACGGTGATGGTGTGGCGTTTGCGCGTGCTGTTGACGGGTGGCGATTCTAAAGGTTGCTCAAGATTTTGTTGGGCGGTAACTCTCTCAGGGGAATTGACGGGCATAACAGCGATCGCGAGAAGGGTTCCAGCACAACTCAGAGAAATGATAGTTAAAGTTGATAATTTCATTGCCAAGGAGAAGGATTGATGATTTTAATAGTAAGAGAACCGATTGCCCATTGGTCATTAAGTACCGTGATGGCTTCGGAGATGGGACAGTAATTTAGGGTGACGTTCGTACCGGATAATTTGATGGTGTTTAGCTGATCCGGTTGTTGGCTAAGGGTAATATCTTCGGGAAAATCCACTGACACCGTTCCATTCACAAGAATCAAACTGCCCGGATATTGGTTTCTCACCTGAGATAACCTTGTCGCCAGATTCTCATCATCAAAAGCGAGGCTGGATAACTGAATATTGGCCGATTGACCTTTATTAATAACCAGACGATCTGCAATTAAACCATCTCCCACTTTGTAAACATCCTTTTGCGAAGACATAACAATAAACCCGCTTTCTTCTCCGACAACTAAAAACCGATCTTCGACAGGAGCGCGATCGCTTTGATACACCCCTTTAATATTTGCCCACACCACATGATTAGCCGCTAACTGGTTATACTTCCTGATTTGGGCATCAGCTAATCCCAGACTAGATCCGACTTTTTGCGTCGCGCCGCCTCCCCCAGCCAGCCAAATCCCTAAAACTAAAATTGCTGTGGCTGTCGCTAACACCCAATACTCCCCCGTTCCGCCGGTGGTGAGTCTGCGATTAGGATTACTAACACTGATTGCCCAAGCGGGATTAGGGAAAAATAACTGCACGCCCTGCTTGGTAAAGGCATCGGAAAAGCACGCCAACAGGTGACCGAGGGGAAGCGCGATCGCGCTCTTCAAACTTTCCCCTAGAAAAAAATAGAGGGGCAGACCGCCCGCCACTGCGATGAAAGCTGTGGCTAAGAAAGAATGCGTAACACTGCGATGGGGATAGCGTTCCTCTATCCAATTGGAAATGGGATAACAAATCTGACCGATTAAACTGGTGGTGGTATCCAAGTCTGGTAACTGCGACCCCACCACAGCTAAACCCAATACCAACGGATCGCCACTGGCTAACACTAAAGACGTTCCCGCCGCTGCAATTACCGCATGCGTTACTGCCATCATTGTCCAAACTGCTTTCTCGCCCCCCGCACTGATCCAAGTTGTTTTAAAGTCATTCCGGCAACCAACGAAGCCCCGCCGAAAATATACAGGGCTTTATTATTCGTTCCCATCCCCACAAATCGGATAATCCCGAAACTCATCAAACAAGCGACAATAATCGGCATAATCACCACATATTGCGTATGCTGAGGCTTACGCTTATTAATCCCCAACGCTTCCTCTTGGATGACCTTCCGAGCTAAAAGCAAGTTGCGCCCGGACATCGCTTGTAACTCGGCTAAGCGCGATCGCGATAACTCCAATCCCAACCGTTTAGACTCGCGATCCATCACGGCGCGGATTTCGGCATCCGTAGGCAATCCCAACTCAATCTCAATGAGGTTTAAGAAGACATCTTTCATGGGGTTAGCCACCGCAAAACAAACCAGCCTCACCCCGAGATACAACAGTTCCTCCAGCCAATAGCGAATACTAGCCGGGAGTCGTTGGGATTCAGGAAGAATCAGCAAAGTTGCATCGCCCACATTGTCGGTAATCTCTTCTTTGAGACCATCCGCCGTGAGGGCTTTCTCGCCCACCTGTTCCCCGTCCTTGTTATATCGGGGTTCTGCTGTGGGAATGTCCAACTGTTCAGCAATTGAGCATAAAAGTTTTTTCAAAGAGCCTTGATAAGACGCGATCGCGCTGGCAAACTCATCCAATTCCGTGCTAAGAGCACCGGCTAATTCAGATTTAGGCGATCCATATTCCCCGAGAACTAAAACGCTGCTTCCCGCCCGGATCGCTTGGCACACCTGCCGAAACTCAGTTTGATTCGTTAGGAGTTCCCGCCGTTCCCGCTTCGGTTGCGCCACTGGCTGAGAAGATTGCTTGCCACTGACGCCGGTTGAAA
>JBDGQV010000239.1:0-5283 GCA_042218725.1 Halothece sp.
TTAATATCTTCTACCGAAACTGTGGAGTTGGGTTTGGAGTAGATATGGGATAATGTTGCAAATAATTCTTAATAAAGTGAAAGAGAATTCACCACCGAAATACAACAGTGAACAAGGAAGAAATGCTTATGACGATCGCGCTTTCTCTGAAAGAATTTTGGCAAGACTTAACAGTGAAACCAACGGCAAACCCAAACGCTGCTGAAAAAATCATACAGTTTCCACAACAACTGGGACAGGGCTATAACTATCATATTTCATTGCGACCAGAACTTTCGTTAACCATTAGACAGTATCAACTGCGCGATCGTGTCATTATTAATAATCACCCTCGTGAACACCCCATTGAATTCGGCTTCAAATGGTCTGGCAAAGTCCAAGATGAATATGGCAATTACTTCCAGGGATCTCAAAATGTTCTTGTAGGTGGTGTCGAACCAGGCGGAAAAGTCAATTGGGAATCTCAACAGCCCATTTCCAACCTCAGTATTCATATTGAACCTGAATTATTGCAATCTTGGATTAATCCCGAATTTGATGCCTTACCGACTCCCTTGCAAAGTTACTTAACAGGAAAAAGCGAGAAATCCCCTTATTTCTGTGTTGGTGAAAATACCCCTGCTATGCAGGCCACCTTATCCCAAATCCTAAATTGTCCTTATCAGGGAATTACCAAACAGATTTACTTGGAAAGCAAGACCCTAGAGTTAATTACGCTCAAGTTAGACCAACTGTTAGCAGGCCATCGAGAGTCGGTTCCATTATCCAATCTTACTTTGACCCGAGAGGATATTGAAACCATCTATGAAGCAAAAGATATGTTGCTGAACCGCATTCAGAATCCTCCTTCGTTAATGGAACTAGCCCGAAAAGTGGGACTCAATGATCGCAAATTGAAACAAGGCTTTCGGCAGGTATTTGGAACGACTGTATTTGGATATTTACACGATTATCGTCTAGAACAAGCGCGTTTTCTACTTGAAGATCCCGACATCGCGATCGCGCAGGTCGCCAAAAAGGTAGGCTACAGTAATCTCAGCGCCTTTAGTACCGCTTTCCGCAAAAAATATGGAATTAACCCGCGAGCTTATGCCAAATCTCCGAATTTGGTGAAAAAGTCTCTTTAGCTAAAAATTTTAATATTGATAGCAGACCAAGTTAAGATTTTGTTATCCTAGTATAACTGAAGTATAACCATAGAAAGTTTTTCAAACCCCCATGAAAACTGCGATCTCATTACCCGACTCAGTTTTTGAACAAGCAGAATCTCTGGCTCAACGTTTAGGGTTATCTCGTAGTGAACTTTATACCAAAGCTATTCATGCTTATTTGCGAAAATACAATCGTGAGCACATTCTAGAGCAACTCAATCAAGTATATTCTGAGGAATCTTCTCAACTTGATCCTGCTGTTGCCAAAATGCAATTGATATCTCTTCCTGCTGAGGATTGGTAATGTATCGGGGAGAGATTTGGTGGGCAAGTTTACCTGATCCAATTGGCTCAGAGCCCGCTTACCGTCGTCCGGTTTTGATTATTCAAGATGATATTTTTACTCAAAGCCAAATCAGTACGGTTATTGTCGCTATTATCACCTCAAACGTTCGCTTGGCACAAGCACCGGGCAATGTCATGCTACCAAGTCAAATGTCTGGATTGCCGAAAGATTCTGTTATTAATATTTCTCAAATTTTAACCCTCGACAAAACATTTTTGTCTGAATGTGTTGGTTCACTCCCAAATCATTTGCAGGATGAAGTGGATGAAGGGTTACGACTCATTCTCTACCTATAACTTTGATCTTATTCCTAGTCGGGTTTAACTTACAGCTTTAGAGTGTCGGAAGTAGACGTTAGGGAACATTATCTAATTCTGCACCTAACGTAGCCCGAGCTTGATCAAGCTCATGACTTTTCTGTAAATTCAGCCAAAATTCTGCGGTTGTTCCAAGATACTTGCCGAGTCGTAGCGCGATGTCTGCTGTCAGGTTACGTTTACCAGCAATGATCTCATCAATGCAGTTAGCTGGAACTTGAAGTTGGTCTGCTAATTTAGTAGCCGTTAATTCCAACTCATCCAGTTCATCAGCGAGAATTTCTCCAGGATGGATTGGAGTACGGGTCATTTTTTTCCTCCCTAATGATAATCAACAATTGCATTAGTCTATTATAATTCTCTTTGATCAAGCTGGGGTCAAATCCTGATTTTCCGTGGGTGATATAAACAGGGATTGCTCAAGCAGATAAAAAAAGTCCGTTTCGACAAACAAAAAGTCCGTTTGAACAAACTTTTTTCTCCTCACATCCGATAGCATTGAACTTTAGTTGTTGAGAATTAGTGTTAACACGCTTAACCTAAAACACCGATCAATTCAGGAATCCTCCTGATTGGGACAGGGTTCGAGTGTAGTTGTAGATGCAAGTGTGAGGAGATTGTTTTGAATAAATGGTATTTAATTTCTGGTTTCAGTACCGTCGCGCTAAGTTCGGCAGTGGTCGTCCAACCGGCTTTTGCACAAGGAACAGCGATTACAGGAGTACAACTCCAGCAAACGGACAGTGGGATTGAACTGATTTTAGAAAGCCCAACGGGCAAACAACCGGAAACCTTCCGTACCACCTATGGGGAAACCTTAATCATTGACTTGATTAATACCCAACTGCAGTTGCAACAGGGAGAGCAAATCTCCCAACAAAATCCTGCGCCAGGGATTGCCTCGGTGGAAGTCGTCCAGCAATATGCCAATACAGTGCGAGTAAAGCTGGTTGGCACAGAGAAAGTGCCCACTGCCAAAGTCAATACCACCGGTCAAGGCATTGCTCTCAATGTCAGCACAGAAATGACCACAGCCCAAGAACCTACCCCAGCACCGACACCAGAAACCACGCCAACGCCACAGCAACCGGAGGCGGGACAACAAGAACCCATTGAACTGGTGGTGACGGCAACGCGAACGGAAGAACGCCAGGAAGATGTGGCGCGATCGGTAACAGTAATTGATCGCGAGGAAATTAAGGAACAGGCCAATTTGACCCAAAACTTGGGAGATATTCTTGGTCAATTAGTACCAGGCTTTGGTCCACCGAGTTTTCAAAACCGCACCAACGTGCAAACTCTGCGTGGTCGCCAAGCTCAGATTTTAGTGGATGGGGTTCCGCTGCGAACCAATAGCGCTGTCGATATCCAAACCCGCTTTATTGCCCCTTCTGCCATTGAACGCATTGAAGTGGTACGAGGTCCTACTGCGGTTTTTGGTGGAGAAGCCAAAGGGGGGGTCATTAATATTATCACCCGCAAACCCACGGAACAAGCATTTGAAGCAACGACTGAAATTGGCGTCGGAGCTGCCTTAGGGGGCTTGCAAGGAGATAGTTTTAGCAACAAACAGCAACAAACCATTGCGTTTAATGAGGAAGCCTTTGATTTTACGTTTACCTTTTCTCGAAATGATACGGGAAGTTTCTTTGATGCCGAAGGCGATCGCGTTGCACCTAACAATGCCACTTTAGACAAAACGAATACCTTAAACTTTTTAGGTAAACTTGGCGTTGACTTCACCGAACAACAACGCCTGCAACTAACTTTCAATCATGCCCGCGATCGGCGAGAAGACCTTGACTTTGTTTCCGAAGCCTCTGAAGAAGAGGGAGAAGAAGCTGTTGCTGTTGAAGGCAATTTAAGCTACGAAGATGACACCGAGCCAAAAATCAATAACACAATTCTAAATTTAAATTATACTCATGAAGACTTATTAGGAAGTGAAATCCAAGCGCAAGCCTACTTTCGCGATACGTTCAAGCGAACCCGAACCCCCAATCGGAGATTTGTAAATTTTCCGCCCATTGGCACAGTCGTCAATTCAGAAGCCGATCATCAAACTTGGGGAGGACGATTGCAAGCCGACACTCCCCTGGGAAATGATTCCAGTGTGGTTTGGGGGATTGATTATGAATCGCAAGATGCCGGCAATCAAACCTTTAATAAATTAGATGCGGATGCTTTAGATGAGCAAGGAATTGTTCGAAAAGTGGGAGAGATTCCCATTCTGCCAGAGTTTGATTTTAATAAACTTGGGTTGTTTGCTCAGGCACAGTGGGAATTCAGCGATCGCTTGCGCCTGAGCGGCGGACTGAGACACGAACGATTTACCCTAAATTTGGAAGAAGACTTCAACAATGTTGTCGGTTCCACCATTGAAGCAGGGGAAGAAAACTTCAAGGAGACGCTTTTCAACTTGGGATTGGTTTACGACTTTAGCAACCAAATCAATGGTTTTGCCAAATTCTCCCAAGGATTCTCCGCTCCTCCCTTTGGAGATGTTTTAAGCATTGCGCCGGATGGGTTTGCCATTGGCAGCAACTTTAAGGATTTACAACCGGAAAAAGTCGATGAATATGAAATTGGCCTTCGCGGCAATTGGGATAAGGTGAATGCCAGCTTGTCTGCGTTTTATAACTTTTCTGAGCTCGGGGCCAATTTAATTGTTCCCAGTAATCCAGACGAAATTTCTCGGCTTGCCCGTGCCCCCCAGCGGGTTTATGGGGTAGAAGCGACCCTAGATTGGCAAATTGAGGATAACTGGAAAATTGGCGGTATCGTCAGTTGGAATGAAGGAGATAGCGATAACGATGACGACGGCGATTTTAAGCCTCTGAGTACCCGTCAGATTCAACCGCTGAAAGTAACGGCTTATTTGGAAAATCAGACAACACCAGGCTGGCGCAATCGGTTGCAACTGTTAGTAGTGGGAGGGCGCGATCGCGCATTTGAGGAAGGAGTCGATCCCTCTCCAGTCAATAGCTACGCAGTTTTGGACTATATCAGCAGCATCAAGTTGGGTCAGGGAACTCTTCAAATTGGGGTTGAAAACTTGCTCGACAATCAATATCTTCCCGTTTTTTCCCAAACTGCCCTTAAAAACAATCCAGATAACGCCTTTGCCGCACCAGGAAGAAGACTGACGATTAACTACTCTCTAACTTGGTAACCCGATGGTTTTGGAAAATGATACGACGCCTTAGCTTACATCAGCCCTTGCGATTTTCCGTGATTTTTCTGCTGGTTGTGGGATTGGCAACCGCTTGCAGCTGGAAAGAAAGCCAATCTTCCTCATCCTTTGCTTCGGAAAATGTTCCCCCTCCCTCCCAACTGACTCGAACGGTTGAGCATGGGATGGGGACAACTAAAGTTCCAGAAACCCCGCAACGGATTGTTACCGTGGAGTCTTTTACCACCGAGTCGCTGTTAGCCATCGATCTCCTTCCTATGGGAACAGTGACACCTC
>JBDGQV010000239.1:5383-6880 GCA_042218725.1 Halothece sp.
AATGAGTGAACATATTTTTTTCGTTTGTGAATCCTGTCAACTAGCAACAGAAGAAAGTGAACCGGCAGGCACTACTTTACTTAAAGAATTGCAAGAGCAACATCAAAACTGGTCTCGAAAAGACGAGTTTGAAATTCGAGGGGTGGGCTGTCTTTGTGCTTGTGGTCAACCTTGTGTTTTTGCCCTAGCAGGAACCAATAAACCCACCTACCTGTTTGCTGATTTGCCCGCACAAGAGATGGCACCAGCAATTCTCACCTTGGGGGAGTTTTATGCTGACAGTGACAACGGCATGGTTCCCAACTACAAACTGCCGGAAGTCCTGCAAGCGGCGAGAGTGGCTCGGATTCCCCCCTGGCCCAATTTTGATTAAAAACAATCGCTCAGTAGCAACAATTTGACGATGACTGCTCCCACTAGCCTGCGCAAATTTTTCATCATTTGGGTGGGACAACTTGCTTCTACTCTCGGTTCCACCATGACTACCTTTGCCCTTACTCTCTGGGCATGGGAGGCAACCGGACAGGCAACGCCTCTTTCTTTACTGTTTTTCTTCACCTATACGCCAAAAGTTGTGGCAGCGCTGTTTGCTGGGGTAATTGTGGACCGTTTTCCCCGAAAACGCTTGATTATGCTGGGGGATACGGTGGCAGGACTGGCAACTGTTGCCATGTTACTGTTGTTTTTAAACGGGAACCTACAAATTTGGCATCTCTACCTGGCAGGTGCCGTTAGCGGCTTGTTTGACTATTTGCAACGGCTCGCTTATTCGGCTTCCATGAGCGCGATCGTTCCTAAACAACATTTTGCTCGTGCCACTGCTTTGAGAGCCTATGTCACCAATTCCGGCTCAGAAATTGTCGGACCTGCCCTTGCTAGCATTCTTTACCCTGTGATTGGTTTAGGAGGCATTTTCACGATTGATATTGTTACGTTTCTCATAGCAGTCGGCACAGTTGCGATGGTAACGATTCCTCAGCCTCATCAGAATCAAGAAGACCATCATCTCTGGCAGG
This sequence comes from Halothece sp., assembly GCA_042218725.1. Lineage (GTDB taxonomy): Bacteria > Cyanobacteriota > Cyanobacteriia > Cyanobacteriales > Rubidibacteraceae > Halothece. The sequence continues at coordinate 6,400 of JBDGQV010000239.1, forward strand.
AGTTAACCTTCGGTTTCCGTTATATTTTTGCCCGTCCCAGCTTACTAGCAATTTTAGTCTTTTTATTGAGTATCAACTTAGTGGGAAATGCCGGGGCAGCGATTTTTCCAGCGATGATTTTAGCCCGCAGTGGGGATAGTGCAACGGTGTTAGCCAGTGTGCAGGCAGCCGCAGGCATCGGAGGAGTTGCGGGGGCTTTGCTATTAAGTATTTGGGGTGGTCCCAAGCGTCGCATTCACGGCTTGTTAGGAGGAGGCATTTTCAGTAATCTCAGTGGGGCGGTAATTGGACTGGTTCAAGCCCCTGTGGTGTGGATGGGTGGGAATTTTTTTGATAGCTTTTTCTCGCCGTTACTTGGGAGTTCTAATCAAGCGATTTGGCTGTCTAAAGTGGAACCGGCAGTGCAGGGAAAGGTGTTTTCGGCGCGTTATTTAATGGCTCAGATTACGTCTCCCATTGGACTTGCCCTTGCTGGACCGTT
>JBDGQV010000024.1:0-11283 GCA_042218725.1 Halothece sp.
CTCCTTGTCTCCCACTTTTGACCAAGGAATCTGTAACAAACATTTAGATATGTGATATTAACCCAAACACTCCACTAACACGATGGGTAAATGCAGTTCCAATAGTGTATTGAGAATCCCGTTGAGAGCAGATTGATCCCTGACTTCCCCGACTAAAATCGTTTGCCCCTGAACCAAGTAAGAGATATACATGCCCCCAACATTTTCAACATCCGCTTGGTCAATAAATCCCTGAACCACAATTCGATAAATGGCTGTTGTTTCAAATCTGAGACTTTCCACTTGAAAGGGCTGAGGCATATCTATTTCCCACTGTCCAAGTTGTGAAACGGTAAGGTGAGACTTTAAAAGCGAAACTTGACGCCAATCACCGGTCCATGGTCAAAGATATCGATCCCGGAATCTCCTCTTTCAGAATTGATATAACCGACTCGATAGAGAACTAACAAAGAAGTATCGCCGGAAAAAAGCCAATCAATTCCCGCCTGTCCATCAATGGAAAACGTGAGATTGCCAATCCCAAAACCGGAAACACTGGTTCTTGCTAATACAGCTAAATTCTCAGATACATTCCAGCGAGCGCGACCGCCAATCATGGGTTCGAGAATGCTTCGGGATTTATCAAATTCAAAACGATTGCCAAATTCTCCCTCCAATTCCAGCTCACTATCAATGGCATAAAACCGCAGTCCAACAATGGCATCAAAGATAAATGGCCCTAAATCAAACTCGGTTTTGGCAGTTTTGAGGGCTTCGGGTAAATTGCGATTGCCAAAGCGATAGGCACCGCCTAGGTCAATTTTGGCGAACTCGGTACTTGCGTCAGCATCAATTCTGACTTGTTCCGGCAACTGACCTTGCAACTCAGGTGGGGTATTAATTTTCTCGCTCTCAGAGGACTCAAGATCGACATAACCGCCATCGAAGAGAATTCCCCACTGTCCTTTCCAGGCTTCAAAGCGAGCGGCTGCGGCAAAGTTCAGAACATCGAAAATATCACTCAAACCAGCATCAATTGGGGCTTCAGTTCCTTGGACAGTGATATCGCCATTGACCCCAAAAGGGAGAATGACATAGGGTTCCAGGCTGAATCGCCAAGGGATTTCAGAATCAGCAACCGTTGTCTGGGCGATTTGCTCCCAGTTTTCTTTGGCATCAGTTATGGTTTCCCCTGCCGGATTCAACAAGAAGACTTCCGAGGCAACCCAATCTATTTCAGTTTCTGAAGCATGGGTGATGAATAAGTTGGAATTGTCAGGGATTAACCAGATCGCGTTATAAAAAACGTTTTGCTGGTCAAAGGGTCTGATTTTACGAACAATTGTTGAATTTTGCCGATCGCGCTCAGAAGACAATTCCGATAAAGCAGCCTGAGTCAGCAATGGCAAAGCCTCTGTCGCCTCACTGGCAGTCGCTGCACCTGCCATCACCGTAGTTCCTAAAACGAAGGATAATGAAGCTTTTAAAAAACACCTCCCTAAAATTTCAAAGGAGTGGACCCCAATATCAATGATCTTTTTCTTGATACTGCTTTCATGGGCAACAGTGTTCGAGAAACGCCAGAAAGAGAAATCGGCATTCACCAAGAGATTGATTTTGGGAAAAATAGAAATGGTTCGTTTCATCTGAAATGATTCCCCTTTTTACAACCTCGATTGTCTGAAGAATCGAGTCATGTCAGGATTTCAGGAGTCACTGCGTTGCTTGCCTGACTCAGCAGTGAAGCAACATTGCAATACCTTCAGCTTAGAGAAGCGTTCCCAAAAGCTCATCCTCCAACATGGAGGAGAAATGGGGGATTTCGTTGGATCAAGTTAGAATCCGTTTGCAACTGTTGCAATTAGACCGAATTTCCCTGCCTGAACCACTGCTTCTCGACGGTTGTGAACATCAAGTTTCTGATAGATGTTTTTTAAGTGAGATTTGACGGTGGTTGGGGATATGTTGAGTTGTTTGGCAATTTCTTTATCTTGCAACCGTTGGGAGAGCATTTCTAAAATTTCACTTTCTCGTTGCGTCAGAGACTCAATCATGGCAACTTGCCCATTAGGTGGCACCATTGGCACCTCAAGCATCTCTAACAGTTGTTTTTTGAAATAGTAGGTGGATCCTTGTGCTGGCAACTGTTGAAGTAGAGAAATAATGGCGGATCCCGATTCCATAAACGGACGAATCAACCCGCCGGATTCTGCTAGCGCGATCGCGGATTTTAGGGTGATTAAGGCTGTTTCTCGATCTCCTTGCTTATCGAAAGCAACCGCTTGCAGCACTTCAATTTCAATGGTCTGACAAGTATAGTGCAAAGCTTCGGTTCCCTTGTGTAGGGTTTGTAATAATGCCGTTGCTTCCTGTAATGTCTGTGGAGACCCGATCGCGATCAAAACCCGAGCTTGCGTAATTGTCGGAATCTCAAGCCAAGAAAACATCGTCGGAAAATAGGGAGAATCATCAAAGGAATTTACCCATTGATACGCGAAACACAGGTTCCCTTGTTGCAGCGCTAATCGGGCGCGACCGGAATAAGCATGGCGAATCATCTCCCAGTCACCAGTTTCTCCAGCAAACTCAATCACTCGTTCTATGGTGTCGCTAGCTGCTTCTGTCTGCTGTAAAGCCTGATAAGTCAGGGCTAATCCAATGAGGGCATCGATGGCAACTTTCGGATCCACGGCGTAGGGATTGTCTGCCAGGAAACGGAAGTGAAGTAATGCGCGATCGAATTGATTGCCGCGCCAGTAGGCAACGCCCTGTAGATAATGCCCCCAGAGGGTGATATAAAGATTATTGTCAATGTGCCCAAGTTTTTGAACTTGCCGTGCCCCCTCAATCGCTGGTGTTAACTGACCGGATAACAGATCAATAAAAACCAATCCCGCCATGGTACAGACTTGAGGTTGAAGTAAGTCCAACTTTTCTTTAAAAAATTGGATCGCGTGTTGTTTTTGCCCACTAATATAAAGGGCTAAACCGAAATAAAGTTCCGCTTCCAATCGGATTCTGTCAGCAACTTGGGAAAGAAATCCCGCTGTTTTTTTGAAACAGGCTAAACTTTGGTCAGCTTTTCCTTGCCAAAAGTAAACAATCCCTTTCAAACTATTGAACTCAGCACTAAACACTGGTTCTACAGTTTGATCCCCAAATTCCCTTTCCATTTGTTCGATGACAGTGGGAATTTCTTGGAGGCGATAGCGAAAATAGAGAATCCAGCCCTGAAATAAAAGGAGGCGCGATCGTTGCTGAACAATTTGCGGCGGCAATCGTTTCAACCAGGTTTCCAGTTGATGCCAGCAGTTGGCATTAATTTGCGCCATGGCATGTTTTTCCACAATCTCAACTGCTCGTTGAACTTCCTCAACGGCTAATGCATGCGCGATCGCTTCCTCAATCAAACCCTGAGATTCAAACCACTTGCTTGCCCGTAACTGAAGTGAAGTAATCGTTTCAGGAGAATAATTAGAGTAAAGCCGTTTCAATAACAATTTTTTAAAAAGGCTATGGTAGCGATACCAGGTTTCTGCTGTATCCAAAGAAATGACAAATAGATTCCCATGGGTCACAATTTCAACCAAATCTTTACCGTCAACAACCTCCTGTTCAGATGGAGATTCTGGTAAACAGACCGCTTCAATCAAGGGAGAACAAAAACGATTCAAAATAGCAGTTTGCTCTAGCCAATTCCGGATAATAGGCGGATAACAAGCCAAAACTTCTTCCACAAGATAGGTTTGAAGTTGAGAGAGACTTCCTCGCAAATGGCATAGAAATTTGTTTGGATTTTGCTGATCGCGCAAACTTAAAGCAATCAAACGGAGTCCCGCTACCCATCCTTCCACCTCATTCTGCAAATTCATTAAAGCATCTTGACTAACCCGAAATTCTCCTAACTGGTGCAGAAACTCTTCTGTTTCCGGGAGAGTAAAAGTAATATCTTTAGTTCGTATTTCTGTTAATTGACCTTGGGCACGGAGCGTGGCTAAATGCAGCGCTGGATCGCGCCTTGTGATAATAATAAGATGGAAAGCATGTGGCGGATGTTTGAGAATTAGACGAACTAACCGATTAATTTCTAGTTGCTTAATATGATGATAGTCATCTAAAACAATCGTAAACGGAATTTTAATCTGATTCAGTTCATTAAGAAGAGAATTGGCTAAATTATGGACTGATGTCTGATGAGTTGCTTTCAGTCGTTGTTGCGTTTCTAGACAGGCTTGGGGAAAAAGTTTCTGTACAGTTGCAATCAAGTATTCTAAAAAGATACGGCAATCATTATCTTCAACATCAAGAGATAACCAACTACTAGGCTCCTTTCGAGAATTTAGCCATTGAGTCACAAGTACACTTTTACCATATCCTGCTGGCGCTGAAACTAAAATCAATGTACTCTGTATTCCCTGATCTAATAGCTTGGTTAAACGCTCTCTTTTTAACCAATCTTTCCGTAAACCAGGTTTATTCATCTTAGTATTAATACATTTAGTAATAGCATTTATGCTAGTAGCATTAGAATTCATAATAAAATTAACAATCAATACAGATAGGAGTTTATTAGCAAGCTGTTATTTTCTATGGGAATCTACTTTTTGTCCTAACTAGGTAGCCAAATGAGTTTTGATCGAAACTTTGATGATAGTTGTTCTAAAAATGCAAATATTAGTGCTAAAAGTTAGTTTATTTTCCAGCATCAATCATGGAAAAGCACTGTTTTAATGCAATAACACTTTTAAAAATGAATCACTGAATCAAGTAGATTTACATAATTTTTGGATTGAAAATATTTTCTCTGATTAGTTTTTTTCTATAGTTAATATTTTTATACATATATACTTGGAAAAGTGATGATTGTTACTTTTCTTATTAAGATTGATTTAAGAAAAATTACTGGCTTAGTATTTGTGTTACTGCTAACTTTTCTAGTTTGGTTTTGATCATCTAATGAGTTTTGACCTAATAATTCGTTTTCTATTTTTTTAGAATAAGAGAAAAAATTTAACTCAGCGAGAAATTCTTTGACCAAGGTCTTATTAAGTTTTTAGTATATTTCGGTAAAATTTAAGTGATATTAACTAAATTAAAGTATAAAATAATACTTGTACGTTTTGGATAACAACCCCCCTAATAGTGACTTAATAAGCACTAATAACAGGGATAGTGTCTAACCCACTCAAGGTTGAGCATTTCATTCAAAAAGTATTTGCGAATTATTGACGAATTAAGGAGAACAACCAGTGATAGATATCTGGTATGGATTAAATCAGACATTTGGCGAACCCGGTCAACCCCAAAACTGGATTAATATTCTGGGTGAGGTAGAGGAGCCTAATAGTATTGCTTCATTAACCTATTCTCTCAATGGTGGACCTGAAATCCCGTTGACGATTGATGAAGGGTTACGGATTAACGAACAGGGCGATTTCAATGCCGATATTGCTTATAGCGAGCTTGACGGTTCACCAGCCGATGACTTTGTAACATTCACTGCCACTGATACTTCAGGGAATGTTTCAACTGAGACAGTAACCATCGATTACGAAGGGGGAAATGTATGGCCTGAGGACTATTCCATTGACTGGAGTACTACTTCCGAGATTTCGGATGCGGCGCAAGTGGTTGACGGTTTGTGGGAAATTGAAGGCGATACAGTGCGTACGGTTGAACCTGGCTATGCTCGTCTGATTAGCATCGGCGATATGTCATGGGAAGACTATGAAGTCACAGTTCCCATTACCCTGAACGGACCCATCAATCCAGAAGGGGGGGTGGGAGTGCTCATGCGATGGCAAGGACATAATGAGGATACTTCATCTGATGACAATCAGCCGCTTACTGGCATCGAACCCTACGGGGCGCTGGGATGGGCCTTAGATGGCAATCTGAGTATCAATGCCAAAGGCGGATTTAGTGAGATTGGGGAGACTTTAGAACCGGATACAACCTATAATTTGAAGATGCGTGTCGAAACAACAGACATAGGTTCTCTCTATCGCCTTAAAATTTGGGAACTTGGTCAGAGTGAACCGATGGCTTGGGACGCTCAAAGCAATGAAGGATCACAAGATCTGGATAGTGGTTCCATGTTGCTTGTTGCTCATCGTCAAGATGCTAGTTTTGGCGATGTCGATATTGACCCAATCTAGCTTAATTTCTTAAGCCACAACACATACCAAGGGCCTAACTCTTCTATTATCAGGTCTTCACTATCAAGAAATTCCTTCATAGTGCGATTGAGTCTCACTTCTATCCAAGATTCAATCGCGCAAGCATTAGTTTTTCTGATTTATGTTTGTAAAGTCATGATAGTTGGTTCTCTACTTACCTATTTTGCCATAGTTGCTTTTGTACTCTTATCAATTTGGGTTGGCGCTAAATTAGGAAAATATAGCCAACGATATAAGAAGAACGGAAAAAAACCCTCTGTCGGATCTATTGTTGGTGCGATGCTGGCTTTACTGGCGTTTACGCTGGCATTAACGTTATCAATGGTATCCTCACGGTATGCTGACCGAAAGGCCTTAGTCTTAGAGGAAGCCAACGCCCTGGGCACAGCGATATTGCGGACAGATTTTCTCGAAGAACCTTTGCGTACTGAGTCTCGAAACCTTTTAATCGATTATGTGGATAGTAGAGCAGAGCTAGCAGTGGATGAGAAAGGAGACAAACTCCCACAGCTAATAGCCGAGTCAGAAGCTATACAAGATGAACTTTGGTCTCTAGCAACTCAAGCTTCAACTCAGGCAAAACAAACGGAAGTGTTTGCTCTCTACATCCGATCTTTAAACGAAGTCATTGATTTGCATTCAGAACGCTATAGCAAAGGGCTTCAATATCGTTTGCCGAAAACCATTTGGTTTCTGACCTATTTTGTAACGGCACTGGCAATGTTAGCTGTGGGATATGAGTTCGGGATCAGCAATTCAGGAAGTTTCTTAGGAGCCTTATTCCTGGCACTGATGTTCTCAGCAACAGTATTTATCATTTCAGATCTTGATAAGCCGGCAACTAAGGGATTAATTCCGATTAACCAGCAACCCATCCTGGATCTTCAACAGCAACTAAAATCCTCTAGCAAGTAAACTAATCAAGGATGACGCTTTGAAAAAACGCAAGTGAAGTTGACACTCCTAATCAGTTAACCCAACTCAATACATAAAATTTTGGAATGTCCAAGGTTCGCAGATTCGCTCGGTTTGTGCAGTTTCTCGCTTGTTCTTTCTCTTAGCTGTTATTCTTTAAGTGTCAGAATCGCCTTTAACACTTAATTTAAATTTGTTACCATCTAAGTTCCGTTTTAGGTTCTCAAGTGCTACCCAGCCAAAAAAAATACCGAAGACGAAATCACCTACACCGTATCCTGAAAAGAAGATTGCAGTAAGTGGAGACTCCGAAGCAATAGTCGGTAATGACGAACTTTTCTCTAATATCCAAACGAGCCAAGTTCCAGTGTAAAGCATTTTTTCGAAAAAAAATACCACGAGCAAGTATAGAACATTTTGGTAAGATTGTGCGACTGACCAATATGCCAAACCCCATAGCAAAAGTGAGACTTGTCCGAACCATGAAAACACAACAGGATCGACAACACTTAGCATATAATTGGTGAATAGTTTGGAAAAGACCAATATGCCAAGCACGTTGTATATCCCCGAGAGCAGAAAGCCAATAGTAGCAAATCGATCAACTAATTTTTCTGTAGTCATGTGGGATTAATTCGTGTCTTGGATAGATGATACAACCGCCTAAATTTTAATTAGACAGATCCGTGGAGTCTAGCACTCTCATTTATCTTAGTAACTCACTTACAATTAAAATTCCAAGGAGAAACACAACACTCGAGTTTTATCCCAGTAGGCTTGACCAAGATACAAACCAGTAGCGACTTCTCTAATTTCATCCCGAATGGCTTGGGCTACAAACGATGTCTTGGAGTAATCTAAAATAATTGAATTTCCCTCAGCCAACCAGCTATCTTCACTATAAACGCTAGCTTTGACCAGTTTGAGATCAAATGGACTCATACGGTTTAAGAGGAAGCCTTGATCTCGATAAAAAACTTTTCCCTGCCAGACTAATAACTTAATAAGGAAAGGTAAAGGATTATCCTTGGGTAGTTGTGTAAAAGATAGAATATTGCCTTCCCCTTTACCATTAGGAATATTTCCTATAGAACTCTGTCGATACAAATCATCTAACTCATCTGGGGAGAGTTGCTTTAAATACTCACTATTTATGGTCATTTCTGGATTATTATTATTAAATTAGTTTTTTAAATTGCCAGAGTATTAAGAAATTTAAACGATTTAGTTGATTGCTAACTCCTATTATAAATCGATCTTCAAGTTTGTGGTGGTACTGAATAGTAACGATACAATATTTAATAAACTAAAAGAAGTCGGAAATTTCAGTAATGAATCGCTCTAAATATCACTTTTTCAAATTGTTAAGAATGGATGTATTTATTAACCAATTTCTCAAGGAACTCGTGATTTAATTGATAACTTGTTAAAGGAACGCTTATCACTAGCAGCAATCGCGCGGGTAACTCCAGTTTTAGAACGTTGGCTACAAGACTATGTCAACCAATTACCACCAGTTTATCGGCAATGCGCAACTTGTTACACAGATTTCTGGGAAGCCTATCAAGGGATTTTACCTGTTAAGAGACATCAAACAGTTGGGTTTAGAAACTGATCAAACTAATCATAAGGATGACGTTCCGAGGAGACGGGATCAAAGTAACGTTGAGAGTTCTAGCTTTCCCCATCCTACCTCAGTTAACCCAACTCGATACATAAAATGTTGGGGTCAAGGGGACATACGTTGTCCGGCAAGGGATTCCCTATTAAATTCACCTCTTTCAAATTAGAAAGGGATTGTAGAACTGTCTTAGCCTCACGAATATTATTAAAACTAATATCTAACTCCAATAGATCTGTTAAGTTTTGAACAGGGGTAATATCAGAAATTTCATTATGGCTGAGATCAAGTCGATTGAGATTAGTGAGTCCGGCAAGAGGTTGAATATTAGAAATTTGATTTTCCGCTAATCGCAATTCTCGCAGTTCGGTTAGTCCCTTTAAAGCAGAAATATCGGTTAGTTTGGTACGGATTAAACTCAAAGATTTTAAATTGACCAGTTCAGAGAGAGGAGTAATATCAGCAATTGGATTATATCCCAATTGGAGATTGGTCAATTCTGTTAAATTTTTTAAGGGCCTGATGTCAGAAATTTGATTATTATAAAGTTGTAGATTTCTCAAATTAGTTAGTGATGCTAACGGACTGATGTCAGAAATGTTTTGGGAAGTCACATTCACATTCCTAATCACAGTGAGACGCATTGCCGCTTGAGAACAATCTTTTGTTTGAACTTCCCGAAGTAAAACCTGGACGACTTGTTGAATGTCAGTAGAAAATTCGTTCTGACGCTGACACCATTCAATAAATTGGGTAGGGAGATTCTCTTCAGTTTGAGCTTGGATTGGTTGATAATTGAATATTCCAATACCAATTAAGAGGATTGCTGTTAAAATTCCCAGGTTTATTTTTTGCCAAGTTTTGCTCATTAATAATATATTTTTCATGAATTTTCTATTTAGAGTTGATCTTATTATTGGATTTTAAAGAGTATTCTAAAAAATAAAAGAGTCATTGTAAAAAATGGGCATTCTAAATTCAAAATTGGAAAGGGATAAGTACAAACTATTCCAATAAGTATCAAGACAATTATTCATGAAGTAGGTGGCGATCGCGATCCAGATGAATGGGGCAATTCTACTTTAAATCCTGGTCGAATATAGTCTTTTGGTAGATAGTTGCTAGGAATTGTATTTTGATTGCCGTCTCGCACAGCAGTGTAATGGGGCGACATAATTTCAATGTCGGCAGCATTGCAGTAATCTTGTACATTTTGTAATAGGTTTGAGTAAATCTGTAGAATTTCTTCAGGTTGATTAATGAACACTCTGAGTTGATAACTGACATAAAAATCATCTAAGCTGGTTTGTAAGACAAACGGGGCAGGATCTGCTAGAACTGCTGGGGTCGCTTTTGCCGCTTCTACCAATACCTCGTGAATTTGTCGCCAAGGTAAATCGTAGCCAAGCGTCAGGGTTGTTTCTAAGGTTAAACACAAGTTGAAATCGCGGATTATGGCAGAATAGTTAACAATTGTCTTGGACTGCAGAGTTGCATTGGGGATTGTTAAAATTTCATTATTAAACGTGCGGATTTGGGTCGCTAATACTGATTTATTATGAACAAATCCCTGATATTCATCAAACGCAATCAGATCGCCAGTTTGGAAGGGTCGCGAATAGATAATGACGTAGCCCGAAATTAAGCTGGAAACTGTGCTCGCTCCTCCTAAGGTTAACAAGGCTCCCCCTAAAAGTCCTAATCCTTGAATGGCTGGAGATTGAGATATTGGTAAATAAGGCAAAATAATGGCAATGGTTCCTAACCAAATCAAGAAACCGATTAACTGTTGAGTGGGTTTCGCCCAATCTTGATAAAAACCAGGCCATCTAATGCGACCGGTTGCCAGAGAATCAAAAATCAGTTTATTCGTTTTTAAAAACAAGCGAGCGATTAAAATTACGAGTGCAATAACCAGCAAATTGGGTAGAAAATTAATCAATCCTTCCCAGATTGGGGTAATACGACTCTGGAACAAGTTGAAAAGTTTTTTTCCGAACTCCTCTGTTTTTGGAAAAAATAATGTAATTACCAGAAAATAGACAAAAAAGTAAAAACCAAATAAAGCCCAAGTCAGTAATGATTTCACATATTCCGCAAATAACATCTCTTCATTGATGGTTATAATTTCTAAACCTCGAAATTGGAAGGGATTAACGCCCCTGTCTCGCCAGTTATTGAGATAACGCTGCATGGTATTGAAAAAGCGTTGCGTCACCCGCAATAAAATAATGAGCGCAACTGTGGCAATGATGGTTCCGGTAACGGCTAATATTCTTCTTTTCAGGCTATGTTGTTCACGGTACTCGACAATTCCCTGTTTAATTGCTTCAAGCCAATCGTTTGCCAATTCTGTTAAGGGACGTTGCGCAATGACGGCATCCTTATTACTGACAACAACAATAAACCTGAGTTCATCATTCTCACGACGTTGCGAAATGATGTAAACGTCTTGATTTTCGCGAAGGATAATTGTCTCAACAGAAATTTCGTAGTTGCGGGCGATTCTCCTAATTTCTTGGGTTGCAATAGTAGCCCGTTGTGAGGCATACATCTCTGGGATATCGGTTTTAATGGTAAAGAGGGTTT
>JBDGQV010000240.1:0-12748 GCA_042218725.1 Halothece sp.
TGATTGAACGCAATGGCGAAACCCAAAAAATTACTGTGCAATTAGAACGGCTTCCGGTGGATTCCAATCGCTAATTAGTCGGTTAATTCCTGATAACCGCGATACCCGGTAAAAATGCGGCTGCCGTCTTTGAGAATATGGACTTCCATTTGGTCGCTTGCCCAATCCAGTTGGTTTTCCAATGCCGAGTTAAACACCCGCACCCGTTGATTGCGAGAAGACACGAGAGAATTGGGATCGTTGACTGCTTGTGAAGGAACATAAGGCCCATCGACCAACAAATCCAGTTCTGCCAGGAGATCTTGGGATCCCGGAGGGGCTTGGGACGATTGCAATTGCGCCAGGGTAAACCCGCTAAAAGACATCACATTTAACCCCCCTTCCTTGAGTCGTCTTGCCAGTTGGGTAAGCGCGATCGCTTGCCAAAAGGGTTCTCCCCCCGAAAAAGTCACCCCTTGATTTTTGGGCTGACTGAGGATGTGATCCGCTAAGGTTTCCACGGACCAAAGTTGGTTAATTTCAAAGGACCAAGATTCGGGATTAAAACAGCCGGAACAATGGCGATCGCAGCCTTGAACCCAAATAACAGCCCTGACGCCTGGGCCATTGACTTGCGAGGCATCCACATAGCCCATTAGATTTAGATATCCTGGGGGAATAGCAACCGAATTACTGGGAACTGCTTGTTCAGTCATCACCCATCTCCAGTTTTGCTTAAATAACTATACAATTATTATTATATAGAAACTGATGAGTGACGCCTTTTCTCAAAGAAACTTCAAAATTCCTTCTAGGGCGCGATCGTTGTTGACCAACGACACCGCCGGTTATATTTATAAGCGATTGCTGCAAGCCCTCCTCACCCTTTTCCTCGCCTCAATCCTTAGTTTTAGCATTATCCAGTTTGCCCCTGGGGACTACTTGGATACCTTGCGTCAAAATCCCCAAATTTCTCCCGAAACCATTCAAGATCTCAAAGAACGGTTTGGGTTAGACGAACCCGTATTTGTGCAATACTGGTACTGGTTGCAAGGAATTATCACCCGCTTCGACTTTGGCACCAGTTTCGTCTATTCTCGCCCAGTTGGCGAATTAATTTTAGAACGGATTGTGCCAACCTTACTCCTCACCTTTTCCTCCATTTTAGTTACCTGGACGATCGCGCTTCCCTTAGGGATTGTTGGGGCAATTCAACAAAACCGTCCCCTAGATAGATTATTGCGAATTCTGAGCTATTTAGGCCAGGGCTTTCCCAGTTTAATTACAGCCCTGTTGTTGCTATTTATTGCCCAAGCGACCTCTCCCGTATTTCCCGTGGGAGGCATGACCAGTATTAACCACAGCGACTTCTCTTGGCTAGGCAAAGTTTTAGATGTGGGTTGGCACTTAATTTTACCCACCATTGCCCTCAGCATCAGCGGCTTTGCTGGCTTGCAACGGATTACCCGCGGGGAATTGCTGGATGTGTTGCGTCAGGACTATATTCAAACTGCCCGTGCCAAAGGCTTACCGGAAAATCGCGTGATTTATGTGCATGCCCTCCGCAATGCCGTTAATCCCCTGATCACCTTACTGGGATTTGAATTTGCCAGTTTACTCAGTGGGGCATTTGTGGTGGAATTTTTCTTTAATTGGCCAGGGTTGGGACGTTTAATTTTAGACGCCGTGCTAGCCCAAGACGTGTATTTAGTAATGGCCAGTTTAATGATGGGTGCCCTGATGTTAATTATCGGCAATTTGCTGGCAGATTTAGTCTTGAAACAAGTTGACCCCAGAATCGAGTTAGGAGAGTGAACTGCTAACTTGATTTTCAATCCTCTGTGTCCTCTGTGTCTCTGTGGTTTAATGATCGTCAAACCCAACCTAAATCCCCAACCGTTGATAAACAGCATCTAAGTTTTGGAAATGATGTTGGGGATCAAAACAACTCTCAATTTCACTTGCCGATAAGGTATTCTGCACGGTGGGATGTTGACGAATCAATTCATAAAAGTTTCCCTCTGCTTGATTCCAGGCTTGATGGGCACACCCTTGCACCACTTGATAAGCATCTTCTCGACTCATGCCTTTTTCCACTAACGTCAGCAATACTCGTTGGCTGAAAATGACCCCGCCATAAACATTCATGTTGCGTTCCATATTTTGGGGATAAACCAAGAGATTTTTGACTAAATCGGTGCTTTCCCGGAGCATGAAATGGGTTAAGATACAGCTATCGGGAAAGATGACCCGCTCAGCAGAACTATGGGAAATATCCCGTTCGTGCCACAGGGCAATATTTTCCAAAGCTGTGGTGGCATTGCCGCGAACCACTCTCGCTAATCCCGTTAACCGTTCCGAACGAATGGGATTGCGTTTGTGAGGCATGGCGGAAGACCCTTTCTGTCCTTGAGAAAAGTATTCTTCTACTTCTAGAACATCTGTCCGTTGCAAGTTGCGGATTTCCACAGCAAAGCGTTCCAGAGAAGCAGTTAATAACGCTAGTTGTTGCAAAAATTGACCATGCCGATCGCGCGATACAATCTGAGTGGAAGCGGTATCCGGTTGCAGTCCTAACTTCTCGCAAGCCAATGCCTCTACTCTGGGATCGATATTGGCATAGGTTCCCACGGCACCGGAAATTTTGCCCACGGCAATGTCGCTGCGCAAGCGAATTAAACGATCGCGATGCCGGAAAATTTCTGCTAACCAGCCAGCCAATTTAAAACCAAAGGTAATGGGTTCGGCATGAATGCCGTGAGACCTTCCCACCATTACTGTATAGCGATGCTGTTGCGCCTGATAGCGAATGGCTTGGGCAAGGGCTTCCACTTCTTCTAAAATCAAGTTTAAGCTGTTCACCAGTTGCAAAGCCAACCCAGTATCCAACACATCGGAACTGGTTAAACCCAAATGAATATAACGTCCTGCCTCTCCCACATATTCATTAACATTCGTTAAGAAAGCAATGACATCATGACGAACTTCTTTTTCAATCTCTTGCACCCGTTGCGGGTCAAAATCCGCTTTTTCTTTGATTTCGGCCAAAGCTGACTCTGGAATCTGACCTAATTCCGCTTGGGCTTCGCAAACTGCCAACTCTACCTGCAACCAGGTTTTCAATTTTGCTTCATCGGTCCAAAGTTCGCCCATTTCGGGCAACGTGTAACGCTCAATCACTCTTACTTAGTATCTCTTAACGACATCCAGTTAACCTGACTATTTTAACTCAAGAAAGGCCATCAAAAATATGCGAAAATAAAGTTGGCTATCTTGTTGCTATGGCAAAGAAGGTGTTGGTGCCTTGAACACAATTCGCGAAATTCTTGCCCGTTGGTGGTCGGAATTCACTCTCCAAACCCGCTTAATGGCCGTGGGGACACTCGTTGTCTCCTTGGTAATGAGTGGTTTAACCTTCTGGGCAGTGAATACGATCCAACAAGATGCCCGCATGAATGATACTCGGTTTGGCCGAGACCTAGGACTGCTTTTAGCCGCCAATATTGCCCCCCTGGTTGCCGAAGATAACTTAACGGAAGTGGCGCTTTTTTCCGGGCGCTTTTATAGCAGCACCTCCAGTGTCCGTTATATTCTCTATGCGGAACCGGATGGGAAAATCCGTTTTGGAATTCCCTTTTCAGAAGCAGAAGGCGATAATAAATTAACGATTCAACGGCGGATTCAACTGCCCGATAGCTACGCGAAAGATTCCGATCATCCTTTTGTTCGCCAACATAGCACTCCTGATGGCGAAGTGACGGACGTTTTTGTGCCGCTGAACTATGAGGAGGATTATCTAGGCGTCTTAGCAGTGGGAATTAACCCGAATCCCACCGTGGTGGCGTCTTCCAACTTAACACGCGATGTTACCATTGCCGTGTTTATTTCCATTTGGGCAATGGTCATTTTGGGTGCCGTGTTTAATGCCCTGACGATTACCAAACCGATCAAAGAATTGTTAGTGGGCGTGAGAAATATTGCCGCCGGAAACTTCAAACAACGCATCGAATTGCCCCTCGGAGGCGAGTTAGGGGAACTGATTTCCAGTTTTAACTATATGGCGGAACGCTTAGCGCGGTATGAAGAACAAAATATTGAAGAATTAACGGCAGAAAAAGCGAAACTGGAAACCCTGGTTTCTACCATTGCGGATGGGGCAGTGTTAATTGATACCAACTTGCACGTCATGCTGGTTAACCCCACTGCTGAACGCATTTTTGGTTGGGAAGGCAGAGAGATTGTGGGGGAAAATGTGTTAGATCATCTGCCCCATGAAGTGAAAATGGAAATTAGCGAACCGTTGCAAGAAGTCCTGGCGACAGCGTCTTCAGAAGCGGAAGACAGTACCGAAGAATCCCATCGGGATAGCGGCGAATTTCGGATTACCTTAACCACCCCTTATGAACGTACGGTTCGCATTTTATTAACCCAAGTCTTAGACCAATATCGGGAAACGATTAAAGGACTGGCAATTACCGTACAAGATATTACCCGAGAAGTGGAATTAAATAAAGCCAAGAGTCAATTTATTAGCAACGTTTCCCATGAATTGAGAACGCCGCTGTTTAATATTAAATCATTTATCGAAACCCTCTCTGAATATGGGGAAGAATTGACAGCGGAAGAACGCGGGGAATTTTTACAAACTACCAATAGTGAAACTGACCGTTTAACCCGCTTAGTTAATGATGTTCTCGACTTATCTCGCTTAGAATCCTCAAAAGTCTATCAGATGAGTGCGGTTGATTTGAGTCAACCCATTGAACAAACCTTGCGCAGCTATCATATTAACGCCAAAGATCAAGAAATTGAACTGGTACAAGCGGTACAACCGGATCTGCCCCCGGTAATGGGCAATTATGATTTGCTGTTGCAAGTCTTTGCCAATTTAGTGGGCAATGCCTTGAAATTTACCGAATCCGGCGGCAAGGTTATGATTCGGGCATATATGCTGGATCCGGAAGATCATCCCTATCAACCCACCCCGCAAGTGCGCGTGGAAATTGCCGATACCGGGATTGGCATTGATACCGAAGATAAAGAAGCCATCTTTGAACGCTTTTTCCGGGTAGAAAACCAAGTGCATACCTTAGAAGGCACCGGATTGGGCTTATCAATTGTTCGCAATATTGTGGAAAAACATCACAGTGTCGTGCATTTAGTGAGTGAGTTGGGCACAGGAACCACCTTTTGGTTTGATTTATTAGTTCATGAATCAGCATTAGTTAAAAATGAGGATGGACAATTAACCGTTAAAGGTGAACAATTAATAATGAATTCTGAATCGAATTAATTAAAGACTGATGAAGCGAATTATTCCCTTACTTACCGGTTTGCTTGTTTGCTTAGTGCTGAGTGTTCCTTCGGCCGCGATCGCGCAAAGCAGCAGTATTTTCCAACAGGAATCGTTTATTAGTGCGGATTTATCAGGGGAAGATTTTTCCGGGGAAACCTTTCAACTGCGAGAGTTTTCTGATGCCAATTTAAGCGATGCCGATTTAAGCAATGCCGATTTGCGCGGTTCCATTTTTAGTGAGTCAGTAATGCGAAATGCCAATCTTCATGGATCGAACATGACATTTACGGTATTGAATGCCGTGGACTTTACCAATGCCGATCTCAGTGATGCCATTTTAGAAGATGCCATTCTCAGTCGGGCCATTTTTGACAACACCGATATTACTGGAACTGATTTTACCAATGCTGTCTTAGACAATCAACAAATTGACCGCCTTTGTGAAACAGCCGAGGGCGTCAATTCCGAAACTGGCGTGGCCACTCGTAAATCATTAGGATGCTTATGAATCAACAACGTGTGGGGGTAATCGGCGGCGGACAACTCGCCTGGATGATGGGCCTTGAAGCCCAGAAGCTGGGAATTTCGCTGCGGGTGCAAACGTCCAATCCGGATGATCCCGCAACCCCCCTGGCAGATGAAACCATTGTAGCGCCCTTGTCCGATTTAGAGGCAACGCGAAAATTGGCATCAGTGTGCGATGTCGTTACCTTTGAAAATGAGTTTATTGATATCTCAGGACTCAGTTTATTTCAAGATCAAGCCAGTTTTTGCCCCAGCTTAGCCTCCCTTGCCCCCTTATTGGATAAATATGAACAGCGTTGCTATCTCCAAGAGTTAGGAATTCCCGTTCCCAGCTTCAAAAGCATCATTGCTGGAGAAACCGATTGTCAAGCGGAAGCATTTCCCGTGGTGGTAAAGGCAAGACGCCATGGCTATGACGGGCAAGGTACCTTTATCGTCAAAGAAGAACGGGCGCTGGATGAGGTTTGGGAAACCCTGCAAGGAATCCCGGTGTTATTGGAAGATTATATCCCCATCGATCGCGAATTGGCTGTGATGGCTGCCAGAGGCGTCAATGGGGAAACTGTGGTGTATCCCGTAGTAGAAACCTATCAGCGCGATCAGGTGTGTCAGCGCGTCATTGCCCCCGCACGGATTAGCGATGAATTAAATGAACAAATTAGCGCGATCGCGCAGACGCTTCTCTCTTCTCTAGAGTGGGTAGGCATATTTGGCATTGAATTCTTTCTGACAGAAGATAACCAAATTTTAGTCAATGAAATTGCGCCGCGCACCCACAACTCCGGCCATTATACCCTGGATGCCTGCGATATTTCCCAGTTTGCCATGCACCTCAAAGCAGTTACTGGGGAAACTTTAACTACCCCCCAGATGACAAGTGAGACAGCAGTGATGGTGAATTTATTGGGCTATGAGTCGGCAGAAGATTCTTATGAAGAAACCCGACAGCAACTGGCATCTTTTCCGAAGACGCATGTCTATTGGTATGGCAAAACCAAAGCGCGGCCGGGACGCAAATTAGGCCATGTTACGGTTTTAGGAGAGACAATCGCCCAAGCAAGCGCGATCGCGGATCAAGTTTCTGACATTTGGTATCCCGATGACAGTCACTGAGGATAATCGCCCAAAAGTTCGCCGGGTTCTGGTTCTTACTTTAATTCTCAATTTATTAGTAATGGGATTAAAGTTAATTGTCGGCATTTTAACCGGTGCCTTAAGTATTCAAGCCGATGCGTTGCACAGTTTTACCGACAGTGCCAATAATGTTTTAGGATTAGTCAGCAATCAATTTGCCTCGCCTCAGCCTGATCGGGAACATCCCTACGGCCATCAAAAATTTGAAGCCCTTGGCGCCCTAGGAATTGCTGCTTTTCTAGGGATTACCTGTTTTGAAATTGTCCAACGCATTATTGAGCGTCTCATGGAAGGGGCAACGGCTATTACTCTCAGCAGTTGGGAATTATGGCTATTGATTATTGTCCTGGGGGTCAATATTTTTGTTGCCTTTTACGAACGCCATGTGGGAAGAAAACTTGATAGCGCGATCTTAATCGCCGATTCTTACCATACTATGGGCGATATTTGGATTACGCTGGTGGTAATGCTAGGGCTAGTGGGAATGTGGCAAGCGCAACTTTGGAATCTCCCGCAGTTGCAATGGTTAGATGTCATTCTCGCCTTTCCGGTGGCAATGTTGGTCTTAAAGAGCGGTTGGAAGGTTTTACAAGATAATTTACCTTGGTTAGTGGATGAAATTGCTATTCCCCCGGAAGTCATTAATCGCATTGCCCAGCAAGTACCGGGTGTCATAAACTGTCATGACATTGCTTCCCGAGGCGTCATTGGGCGACAAGTATTTATCGAGATGCATATGGTAGTTGACAGTGATGATGTGGAAACCGCTCACAATATTACTGAAGCCGTGGAAGAAAAGCTGGAAAAATATTTTAGCCCGGCACGGGTATTAATTCATATTGAACCGCCAGAGTATCAATCCCGTCAAATTACCTTCTCTGAAGAGTCTCAAGCAGAAACCAATTAAACTAGCCATGTGATAACCTTTCGTAGTAGAATGGTCAATCCTTGCTTGTAGCAGTATACAACAAGCCATCTGTCCATAAGGAGTATCATTATGTTAAACAATTACGAAACCATGTACATTATTCGCCCTGATATTACCGAAGATCAGGTGTCGCAAGAAGTAGAACGATACCAACAATTTTTGAAACAACGGGGCGTTGAAGATTTAACCATTCGCAATCATGGGAAAAAGCGACTGGCTTATAAAATTGGGAAGCATCAAGATGGCATTTATGTGCAAATGAATTATCGTGTTGATGGCAGTGTCATTGCCCCCTTACAGCGAGAAATGCGCATTAGTGAAAATGTCATCCGCTTCCTGACGCTAAGTGTGAGTGAAATTCCCAAAGCGCCTGCAGAAGGAGAAGCCAGCCCGCAACCGGCAACTTCAATCAACACACCCACAACAGAACCGGCAACGGAAGCTAGCCCTACCCGCGACTCGGAAGCAGAAATGGGAACGGCAGCAGCTTCTGCTGAGGAAACACCATCCCCGGCTTCTGAAGAAGAAGCAACAGAAGAACCCTCACAAATGTAAATGAACCTTGAGAGGCGAATATTGACAGTTGTTGTTCGCCTCTATTCAGTTTCCGTTAACCCGTGTTGCAGGGCAAACCGCACTAACTCCGTGCGACTGTTGGTTCCCGTTTTACTAAACAAACGACTCACATATTTCTCAACATTGCGCACGCTGGTTTCAAGGCGACGCGCAATTTCTTTATTCATTAATCCTTCTGCTACTAAATTGAGAATACTTTGTTCTCTAGGCGTGAGGTCAATTTTAATCGGGCTGGGGGTAGTTTTCACATTTCCCTGTTCTCCCAGTAGGGTTTTGATTTCGGCAATTTGTTGGGAAATGGCATCTAAATTGGCATTTTGTTCCCCACTCTGACTCACGGTTTCTCGACGGGATAATAAATTTTTGACAATGGCTACTAATTCATCGGGATCAAAGGGTTTCGACAAATAAGCATCGCACCCGCTTTCATATCCCTTAATGCGATCTGCTGTCATTCCTTTTGCCGTTAAGAAAACCACCGGCAACCCTTTGTATCGGGGATCGTTTCGCAACTTCTCCAAAAACTGATACCCATCTACTTGCGGCATCATAATATCAGTAATGACTAAATTGGGGGTTTGTTGCTGAATTAATTCCCAACCTTCATTGGCATTGCTTGCCACTTGGACAATAAATCCTTCATCTTCTAAATAGGCTTCCACTGCTTCTCGCAAGCCAGGTTCATCATCAACTAATAATAATTTTGTTGCCTCTGTCTCTGCCATATCTTGAATTGATCCCTTAATTGCTGAATTATTTATAATTTTAGGATATTGCTATATTTATTTCGCTTTTTTTTCATGTTAAAGTAAATAATTGTTACCGCAATTGGTGTAAAACCGAACCCGACTGTGTCCAATTCCCAAAAAGAAGAAAAACTGAAAATTCCCTCACTTCCTTTAGCGGTTTATCGAGAAATTGCCGCTCATTTACGGCAACTGGATGGGGTAGAAGTTGACATTATTCCCCAATCTTCCCAAACCTTTAGCTATTTTCAAAGCCAAGCGGAAGGGTTAGCATTGCACTACTCCCCTGACTTAACCGCAGAAGAACAACAACGTTGCCAAGAAATTTTAAACTATTATGAACAACGTCATGGGCGTTGGGAACGGGATAATTAATCCTATTCTTGGATAACGGTTTGTTTCAAATAAGGTTGTAACGCTTCGGGAATTTTCACCGTTCCATCAGCTTGTTGATAATTTTCTAAAATAGCGGCCATGGTGCGTCCAATAGCTAATCCCGATCCATTTAAAGTATGCACAAATTCGGTTCCTTTTTTGTTCGCTTCTTTAAACCGAATATTGGCGCGTCTAGCTTGAAAATCGGTAAAATTAGAACAGCTGGAAATTTCTCGATAGGCTTGGGAAGACGGAAGCCAAACTTCTAAATCATAACATTTAGCGGCCCCAAATCCTAAGTCCCCAGTGCACAATTCCATGACCCGATAGGGCAGTTTTAAAGCTTGTAAAATCGCTTCTGCATTTTGCACTATCGCTTCATGTTCTTCAGCGGATTTTTCGGGACGAACCAATTTCACTAACTCCACTTTATTAAATTGGTGGAGACGAATTAACCCTCTGGTATCTTTGCCGTAACTGCCTGCTTCTCTTCGAAAACAAGGAGTATAAGCACAGTGATAAATCGGCAACTGTGAGGCATCTAAAACTTCATCGCGATATAAATTGGTCACCGGAACTTCGGCAGTGGGGGATAGCCATAAATCATCGTTGTTGCATTGGAAACTTTCTTCTGCAAATTTCGGCAATTGTCCAGTTCCTGTCAGGGATTGGCTATTAATTAACACGGGAGGCATGACTTCTAAATAGCCGGCAGCAATTTGTTGATCCAGCATAAAACTAATTAACGCTCGCTCTAAGGCTGCCCCCATGCCAATTAAGTTCACAAAGCGGCTTTGTGCTACTTTCACCGCCCGACTAAATTCTAAAATCCCGAGTTTTTCCCCAATTTCCCAATGAGGCACCAGTTTTTCGGAATTTTCCGGCAAATAGCCATCTCCCCAACGACGAATTTCCACATTGTCCGTTTCATCTTCACCGACGGGAGTCGTTTCACTGGGAAGATTGGGAAAGGATAAGAGTAAGCTTTGAATTTGGTTTTTTAGGTCTCTTTCTTTCGGTTCTAATTCATTAATTTGCTGCTTGATTTGATTGCTTTCTTCTTTGATTTGTTGGACTTGCTCGCTGTCAGGAGAGAGTCCCGATTGGATTTTTTGACCAATTTCTTTACTAATTTCATTGCTGCGGGCTTTTAGGCGCGATCGCGTGCTTTCTAACTGACGTTGTTGTTCATTTAAATCCAAAATTTCTTGAATTTGATATTCAGAACTCCGGCGGTTGAGTAAATCTTGAACAACGTCCGGTTCTTGACGAATGCGTTTGATGTCTAACACCTAACCTCCTTTAATTGGTAATAATAATAAATCAATGGGTCATGGCTCATTTTTGATGGCAACTACCCAGAACAAAGAACCAATAATCCCTAATTAATCAATTATTTATTCAGTCGTTCCGTCAGCCACAAGGAAGAAAGAATCCCCGCAAAATGAGCGGCAATAATATTAACATTCCCCTGAATCACTAGCAAATCAATGGAACTGACAAACTGTTGCCGGTTTGCAACAACAGAGGAGGGGGGTTCGGATAAAGACTTCACTAAAACAGTACCGACAATGGCTTGCGCACCGATGAGGGTTAATAGAAGTCCCACTAAATTAATAATTAAGCTGATGCGGAGTTGACGTAAAATTACTGCTCGACTAGGACGAGAACTGGCATCTGCTGTCGCTAAACGACGGGCAATTTGAGTATAACGATAAGAAAAGTAAATGCTGATTGCTAAGGCAATTACCCCGCCTGCGGCAAAGAACACACCCACTGCTGTCGCTGGTGTGGCATTTTTATCGCCAACTAAATTGGGAGAGGCTACTGCTAAAGTGCCAAGTGAGACAACCCCGAGGACGAGTTGCACCCATAAGCCGAAATTGCCGCCAACTTTTAGGGAAGAAGAGGCACGTTTTACGGCGAGGGGAAGAGAAGAACTTACTTCTGGTTTCTTATCCATCAGTTTTTTACAGCTTCAGATACGACGCTATGCTCTTATTTTAGATGAGTTATGGAAATGTCCACAGTATAAAGAGACATGAGAATTGGCTAGGCAACAAGATTGATTGAGAGTGGTAACTCCTTTTCTGTGTCAATCAAGACCGATATTTTTTTGATAAAGAAAGAAAATAATTTAATGGACAATTTTCTCAGCTTACTTTACTTTATTAGTAGTTAAATTAATAATTTCCAGTTTTGCCTTATTCA
The DNA here is from genome assembly GCA_042218725.1 of Halothece sp. Lineage (GTDB taxonomy): Bacteria > Cyanobacteriota > Cyanobacteriia > Cyanobacteriales > Rubidibacteraceae > Halothece. Next base: position 11,771 of record JBDGQV010000240.1, read on the forward strand.
ACCGAATTAACTTGTTTAATCAAAGTTTTATGTCAACGTCATGAAATTTGAAGATATCTATCAATTTTTTGAAAATCCCCCTCCAACTTATCTCAATCGAGAACTTGCTGTCTGTTATGTTCTAGACATCTTGTTACAGGGAGAATCCTACGGCACGGAGTTGATTGAACAATTAACAGAAAACTACCCGAAGTACCGACTGTCGGATACAGTTCTCTATAGTGCTTTAAAATTTCTAGAGCAATCTGGGATGATCAAAGGCTATTGGAGAAAGCTTCAAGGGCGCGGTCGTCCCCGTAAAATGTATCAAATTGTCCCGGAACATCAAAGGCAAGCTGAAGAATTGGCTCATCTTTGGCGCAATTATATTGAGCAAAAGTATTGATCACAAGTTTTCCGAAAATTGATATAGTGGCACTGAGGTCTCGGTTCGCTTAACGTGATTAATACGCCTGTTTTATCTTCAACTCTATTTTTAACTGTCCTACTGTTAATTGGACTATTTTTCTTTATTCGGGCTTCAGTCAAGGATCGCACACGGGAAGTCCAATTCGTGGCTAATCTTCCTGAAACCAGTTTAATGCCGAAAGTTAAAAACTATTTCTTTGAACGGGCCTACGAAGTTAAATCATTTGACCCTGACCAAGAACAAGTAACCTTAGAGGGATTTGTTAAACCCAGTTGGTTTCTGGCGATTTTTTTATCGGTTTTGGCCGGATTAGGATTGCTTTGTATTAGCTTGGTGCTGTTTCTGTTGTTTCAGGAGTCCAGTTACAACAGTCTTTTCTTTGCCTTAACTGCCTTAGGCCCCTTGGCAGGTGTGTATTATTGGAAAAAAGCAGGGCGAGTGGAACAGGTGTCTGTGAAGTTAGAAACGCCTGAGTCTTCCGCTGAAGCGTCGAAGAGTGTGATTACTGTGAAAGCTCATCGCGATGAATTGATTCAGCTTCAACAATCTCTTGCTTTGCAGCGCCAAGA
>JBDGQV010000240.1:12848-28616 GCA_042218725.1 Halothece sp.
AAATTGATGCATCCCGTTAATTTAATCTTGCAGTATAATTTTGTGTTAATACTTTGTAATGTAACAAAAATAACTTAGTTGTTTATGAAAAATATGGCTTTGATACCACTTTTTCCTTGATATTCATTTATCCAAGTAAAATTTTATACATTACTATTGGCATACGCGTCGCGAGCTAAGAGTAAGTATATGATAACTGACCCCAAACATAAAGGCAAGGGGGATGATTTTATGGGTCTTAAATGAGTTATTTGTTATTAGTTATTGATTCGTAATTTCGGATTGCTGTTGCTAGCTGTTGAAAATGTTGCTGTTGATGAGTTGCCATGACAGAGAACCGAATGCGGCTGAATGGAACAGTAGGCGGTCGCACCGCAGGGGCAAAGATGCCGTGGGCTTGGAGATGTTGGGAGAGTTCTAGGGCTTGATGGGGATTGTCTAATCCCAGACAGAGAATGGGCGACTCTGACGGCAACAGCGAATAATCAGCCAGGGCTTGTTTGAGGAAACCAATGTTATCCCAGAGTTGCTGACGGCGTTGCGGTTCCTGATGGACAATCTTGATGGCTTCTAGGGCAGCAGCAGTATCCCCTGGGGAAAGTCCGGTGGTATAAATCCAACTGGGGGCACGATTGCGCAAAAAGTCGATTAATGTGCTAGACCCAGCAATATATCCCCCAAGACTGCCTAGGGCTTTGCTAAGCGTTCCCATTTGAATTAAAGCGCGATCGCGACACCCGAAATGTTCGACACAGCCTGCCCCCTGAGTTCCCATAACCCCAGTTGCATGGGCTTCATCAATTAAGACCATGGCTTCATATTCCTCGGCTAAGTCTAAAATCTCAGGAAGCGGACAAAGATCCCCATCCATACTGAACACGCTATCGGTAAGAATTAAGCAACGGCGATAGGAAGCGCGATGATCACTCAGTTTTTCTTCTAAATCGGCAACATCGCAATGGTTATAGTTAATCACTTTTCCGCCAGTGAGAGTTGCGCCTTTTTTGAGGCTGGAGTGATTATATTGGTCGGCTAAAATTAAATCTCTCACGCCAACGAGTGCCGTAATGCTTCCCAAATTGGCTAAGTAACCGGAACTAAACACCAACGCATCTTCGGTTTGTTTCAATTGCGCGATCGCGCCTTCTAAATCGCGATGGAGTTGGCGATGGCCGCTAAGCAATCTCGAACCGGTACTGCCCGTTCCATACTGATGAATGGCGTCGGTGGCAGCTTGAATTAATCGTTCATCTCCGGCTAATCCTAAATAGTCATTACTGGCAAAATTGATTAAAGATTGTCCTTCCAGTTCAATGACCGCACCCGGCGAACTATCGATCGTTTTGACCGAACGATACCAACCGGCTTTTTCAATGGTAGAGAGGGATTTTTCAATCCAATCATAGGCGCGATTTTCACCCATAGCCTCAATTCCCCAATAGCAACAACCAAAACGGCAACATTGCCAATAAGCCGATGGAACCGGCAGCAACGGCAGTAACCGCTAATTCATAGTCCAATTCATAGGTTTCAGAAATGACTAAGGTGGCAAAGGCAGGAGGCATTGCCATTTGTAAAATCATAACTTGTTGCGCCCCTTGGGCTAAATTCAACCCGGAAATGAGGAGTCCTAAAGTTAAGGGCACCAGCAACATTTTAATGGCTAAACTAACCGAAGCCACTGGAACATTTCGCCATGAGGTTAACTGACTCAACCGCATGCCAATTAAGACCAGCGATAAACTAATGACGACCCAACCGAGGGTTTGTAAACTGCTTTCAACGGCAGCAGGAAAGCTAAATCCACGCAACCCCAACCCCGCCAGAAATCCCCATAAGGGCGGATTGGTCAAAATGGGCAAAAACACATTTTTCGGTTGCGAGGAAACAACAGAATGACTAAAGTAATTGCCTAAGATTGCCCCTAAGCCATATCCCCCTAAGGTGGTTCCGAGTAAATCATAAAATACGGCCCACCCAAAATATTTTTCACCAACCATCGCCAGGATAATGGGATAGCCTAAATAACCGGTATTCCCAAACATTGAGGTTAATAAAAAACTGCCTTTCACAATTTTTTGTGGCGGATGGCCATTGAGAGGAAGTTTGATCCAAAGCCAAGATAACAGGGCACCAAGCGCGATCGCGCCCCAAGCAATGAGCGGGGCAAACCAGATATTGCCAGATAAGTCAGCCCGACGAATAAAGGCAATAATCCCTAAGGGCACGCCAATATAAAATAAGAATTTTCCCAATTGATTGGGGAGATGTTGCGGTAAGTTGCGTCCTAAGATCCAACCGAGCAAAACCCCGCTTCCAAGTTTTAAGTAGAGTTCTGATAATTGGGAAAGCATGAATTGAATTACATTTCGCTAATTGCTTGTTCGGTCAACTGATTGGTTAAAACAACGCGATCGCGTCCCTGATGTTTCGCTTGATATAAAGCATGATCCGCCATTTGAATCAAGGCGGTTGCAGAACAATCTTCCCGAGGCACCATACTGCTGACGCCAACACTCACGGTAACAATATTGCTAACCGGGGAATGAGGATGAGCAATGTTTAAAGTTTTAACCGCTTCCCGAATTTGTTCCGCTAATTGAAAAGCGCCAATTTGAGGAGTATAAGGAAGCAACACCGCTAATTCTTCTCCCCCGTAACGGGCCACTAAATCGAGAGGACGTTTCACGACATTGGCAATTGCACTTGCAACTTGTTGTAAACATTGGTCTCCGGCTTGATGACCAAAGCAATCATTATAAAATTTAAACGCATCTAAATCGCATAAAATCAAAGATAATTCCCGACGATCGCGCTTGCCTTGCCGCCATTGTTCATCTAAATATTCATCAAAGCGGCGGCGATTGGCAATTTGCGTTAAGCCATCATAAGCGACTAAATGTTGCAGTTGGGCATTAGCTTCTTTTAAAGCTTGTTCCGTGCGCAACCGTTGCATTAAAGTGCCTAATTGTGCAGCAACCGACTTGATTAAATTTAACCAATCGGGACTAAAGGTCAAAACACTTGCCCCTTCTTGTTGATCGCTGGAACAATCGGACAGGAACATTAAAACCGCTAATACCTTGTCCTTAAAAACAATCGGAACCCCTAAAATACTGGTGAATCCCATTTCTTGAACGGTTTCTTGCAATAATTGACAGTCGTTGTTTAAGTTTAAATCATCTAAGTCGCTAAGATTCGCAATCCATTCAATTTGTTGAGACTGAGCAATTTTTTGGACTAATTCTGTTTGGGTGGTAAAAATTCTTTGATCAGTATAATTATGACACCAATTCAAATTAGAATGACTGACATAACAATAATTGCTTCTCTCTAATTTTTTGCCGTCTGTATCTAAAATCCAAGCTTCTCCATAATCCCAGTCAATGACTTGACAAATTTGACTGAGTACCTGCGCGATCGCGCCCTCAATCGTCTCCGCAGCATTCATGACTTCTGTCAGAGTGACCAATAACTGTAAGTGACGATTTTGCTGTTCGAGAATTTGATTTTGATCTAATAATTGTGTTTGTAAAGTTTCCAACTCTTGTTTTTGTCGCTGAATGGTTAAATGATTTTCAATGCGGGCAATGACTTCTTCTTCCTGAAATGGCTTGGTAATATAGTCACAGCCTCCAACTTGAAAGGCTTTAACTTTAATTTTAGCATCTTCTAAAAAACTTAAGAAAATAATGGGAATATGTTGTGTATTGGGATTATTTTTCAAGCGATAACAGACCTCATAGCCATCAATTCCCGATAAGCGAATATCCAATAAAATGAGATCTGGCGGATCTTCATAAATATTATTTAAAACAAGTTCTCCATCGGAGGCAAGATGAACCTTATAACCTCTTTCTTCTAATAAATCGCAGAGTAATAATAAATTTTCAGGAACATCATCAACGGCTAGAATTTTAGCTTGTTGCGTCATAGGTAACCAATTACATCATAAAATAATTATATCGACTTTTAAAATAAAATACACGAAGCAGAAACTCCTTCTGACAGTTTTTAAATTGGCTATTTATTAATGCCAAGGAAATGTTTTTCCTCCCATCTCTACACTGAGTTTATCAGTCGTTTATAATAGAGATTATTATTCTTTATTAATTATTATTGATTCCGTATTCGTTATTCATCATTGGTAATGGCACAAACAATTTGGATTGCTCGCCACGGCAAACGGTATGACTTTGTTAACCCTGACTGGTTTATTACAGCAGAACTGCCTTATGATCCGCATCTTGCAGAAGAGGGAATTGTACAAGCGCAAGAACTGGGACAAAGACTCCAATGGGAAAATATCGCCCACATTTTTTCTTCTCCGTTTCTGCGGACGGTACAAACCGCCCATGAAGTTGCAGAAATTTTGAATCTGCCAGTCAAACTTGAAGCCGGGTTAGGAGAATGGTTAAATCCAGACTGGATGGATTACTCTCCTGAAATTCGTCACCGAGATACTTTAGCGCAACACTATCCTCGCATTGATCTCAACTATACATCAAAAGTGATTCCCAAATATCCAGAAAGTGAAGAAACGGTACAGAAAAGGACTGCCCAAACTGCCCAAACATTAGCAAGCGACTTTAGCGGAGAGTTATTATTAGTGGGCCATGGGGTTTCCGTTTTAGGAACTGCCCAAGGATTGCTGGGAAGACCGCTTCAGATGCGGCCCTCTTTTTGTTGTTTGACGAAATTAGTGCAAAATGAGGGAAGTTGGGACATAGAAATGGCTGGGGATACGTCCCATCTCTCGGAAACCGAAACCACAATTCGCTTTAACTAGGCATCCTATGACATTACTGATTGCCGGGGATATCGGCGGTACAAAAACCATTTTACGGCTGGTAGAAGTGACTGACCAAGCAGTGGACTTCCAAACCCATTTGGAATCCACTTATTCTTCTCAAAATTATACGGATCTGGTGCCCATGGTGCAGAGTTTTCTCACCCAAACCGATTATACGCCCGATCGCGCTTGTTTTGCCATTGCCGGACCCGTCATTCAACAACGCTCGCAACTGACTAACCTCGATTGGTATCTGGATGCCGCCACTCTCAAAGAAGACTTAAACCTAGAGGCGGTAAGTTTAATGAATGACTTTGCAGCAATTAGTTATGGGGTTCTGGGATTAAATAAGAAGGAATTAGAATCCCTACAAAATGTTCAACCGGAAAATGATGCCCCCATTGCCATTATCGGGGCAGGAACCGGGTTAGGAGAAGGCTTTTTAATCCCAAAAGGAAATGGGGACTATCAAGTCTTTGGAACTGAAGGGGGACATGCTGATTTTGCCCCGCGTTCGGAGTTGGAATTTCAGCTATTGGAATATATCGGCGACCAAAAGAATCTCGATCATGTCTCGGTAGAAAGAGTGGTTTCCGGACAGGGGATTGTTTCTATTTATCAAGGCTTAAGAGATTTAGAAATTCTCCCTGAAAGCAATTCCCATGCCGCCCAAGCTGTTAGAAACTGGGAAACGGATCGCAACCCAGACCTTGATCCGGCTGCGGTGATTTCCCAAGCTGCCCAAGCAAAAACTGATTCTCTGGCAGAAAAAACCATGGAAATTTTTCTGGAAGCCTACGCCGCTGAAGCTGGCAACTTGGCCTTAAAATTGATGCCTTATGGGGGGCTTTATTTGGCTGGGGGCATTGCCGCCAAAAATTTATCCCTGATCAAAGAGAGTAATTTTCTGGAAATCTTCAAACAGAAAGGAAGAGTGAGTTCCGTGCTGGATGCGGTTCCCATGTATGTCATTCTCAATGAACAAGTGGGATTATTGGGGTCAATTATGTATGGCATGAATGATGAAGTCTGAGTAGCAGAGATTATTCTTCAATTTGCCAACTTTGCGCGATCGCGCCTTCATCGACGACCCGTTTAGGACGCAAAATCAACACCACTTTCCCCAACAAAGGCTGATTGGGGGCTTGTTGAAACCATTGAATCCCTAACCCATTTTCTTGTTCAATCAGGAAATAACTATGAAGATACCATTGCGTATCGGCGCGATCCACCACCACTAACATGGGTTCATTAGCCAGGGATTCCGGTTTGGGAAGTTGTTCCCGCCCACAGGGAATGGCAACGGGATCTCCGGCTGCCCAAATCGTTTGCCAACCGGGAAGGGCAACCCATTCGCCTTCTCCTGGCAATTTGGTAAAACTAAACGTTCCTTGCCGTTGCGGTTGGGAATAATTCTGAAATTGGGAGACACTAATGTCTAAGCTGGGAACCACCGGCAGAATTCGGGGCAATTCATCTTCTTGTTCCAGGCGATAAAGCGGTAAGGTGGGGGCAGGGGTTTCGGGAACGACGGTAAAATCGCTTAACAAATCTTCAATTTTTTCCCGAGCCGTATTGGAGGCGACATAGCGCAATCCTTGGGCAATGAGGCGCGATCGCGCTTGCAAATCCTTTTTCCCTCGGGCTAGCTTCCAATACTTATAGGCCACGGCATCCCCGGCACAATCGGTAAATCCCTCCGGCAGGGAACTTAAATCCCAAAAGTCTTTAATCGCCTTGGCAACATCATGGGCATCAGCTTGGGTTAACTGTTTTTCCACCACTAACGTTGCCGCCTCAGCCCGTTTTTGGGGTGGCAGAATGCGAAACTCATAGAGAATCTCGCTGCCTTGTTGGGCAAAATGCGTTTTGACCTCCTCGCTTACCCCAGCTTTAACAATACTTTCATAGACTTGTGCCGCCACAATCACTTGGTTTTGATGGACGGGTTGAAAGCCAGTTTCCTCAAAAATGGTTTGGTTATCATATCCTGCTTTTTGCAACTGCTGACAGGATTTTCCCCACTCGACCCAATTGCCTTGTTTTTGGCGGAGATTTTGCAATAATTCACTTGCTTGTTCTTGGGACAGGGAGGCGGATTGAGGCTGTTCTGGCATAAGTTACACTAGATTCGACAGATGATCATTTCCTAATTTACCGCTTTTATTTGTGACGGATCAGGGGTGAGGCAATCTTTACTCCATTTTACAATTAAAAAAATTTTACAAAGTTTGTTTTCAAAATCTTTCTATAAGAACACAATTCCGTATAAATTGCAAAAGGTAGAGAGGAGTTTAACGGACTCTACCCACTTGTTTGACTGACGCGAAGAAACCATATCTCTGGGAGAACACATGAATATCGTAGTTGTTGGTTTAAGCCATAAAACCGCACCTGTAGCAGTTCGAGAAAAATTAAGCATTCAAGACAATGCCCTAGAAGGCGCGATCGCGCATCTGCTTCAACTTCCCCATGTGGAAGAAATCTCAGTTCTTAGTACTTGTAACCGTTTAGAAATCTATGCTGTCATTACGGAAGCGGAACAGGGGATTCACGAAATCACGCAGTTTCTCTCCGAACGCAGTGCTTATCCCATCTCTCAACTGCGGCGACACCTGTTTATTCTTCTCCATCAAGATGCCATTCGTCATCTAATGCGCGTTGCGGCAGGCTTAGACAGCTTAATTTTAGGAGAAGGACAAATTCTCTCTCAAGTCAAACACGCTCACAAATTATCACAAAAATATAAAGGAATTGGCCGCTTGCTAGATCGCCTCTTTAAGCAATCCCTGTCTGCTGGAAAACGGGTGCGCAGCAATACCAATCTTGGGACAGGCGCCATGTCCATTAGTTCTGCTGCGGTGGAACTCGCCTCAACTAAAGTAAACAATCTTGAAAACTATCACTGCACCATTGTCGGCGCTGGAAAAATGGCGAGATTAATTGTCCAACATCTCATTGCCAAGGGCGCCACAGATATTTCCATTGTCAATCGTTCCCAAAAACGGGCGCAAGATTTGGCCCAACAATTCAGCGATACGGAACTGCAACTGCATCCTCTAGAAGACATGATGAGCGTTATTAGCAACTCTCATCTCGTCTTTACCAGTACCGGCGCCAGTGAACCCATTTTAGACCGGGCAAAATTAGAACAAACCTTAGATCCCAATCATCAGTTACTCTTATTTGATATCTCTGTTCCCCTGAATGTGGCCAATGATGTGGCTGAATTAGAGTCAGTGGAAAATTACAACGTAGATGACTTAAAAGCGGTGGTGTCGAAAAATACTGCGAGTCGTCGGCACATGGCCCAAGAAGCGGAAGCTTTGCTGGATGAAGAAGTGGAATCCTTTGAAGTCTGGTGGCGTTCCTTAGAAACGGTTCCCACCATTAGCTGTCTGCGAGAAAAAGTAGATACCATCCGCGAACAAGAATTAGAAAAAGCCCTCTCCCGTCTCGGAACCGAATTTGCCGAAAAACATCAAGAAGTGATTGAAGCCCTCACCCGAGGCATTGTCAATAAAATTCTCCATGAACCCATGGTGGAACTTCGAGCGCAACAAGATATTGAAATGCGTCGGCGCACCATTCAATCCTTACAACGGTTATTCAACCTTGATCCGGAACAGCAATATAGTTCATGAGTTTTAGGGGAAACAGGGAAATTCGTTACCGATCATTTGTCCCCTTCCCTGTTTCCGATTACCGTTGACTGTGGATCCAGTCTACCCGTTCTCCTAAAAACGCATCGAGGTGTTCATAGGAGGGTAAAGCAGATTGTGCCCCAGCATGAGTGACCGTTAACGCCCCGGCAGCCGAGCCGCAAATAATCGAACGTTGCAGATTCATGCCGCGACACAAGGCAACAGCTAAGCCGCCATTAAAAGCATCACCGGCAGCAACGGTATCAATAATGGGATCAATATCAAACGCGGGGACAAAAAAGCTTTCCTTACCATTGGCACAATAAACCCCTTGTTGCCCTAAGGTAATCATCACAGTGTTTACCCCTTGTTTTTGCAATTGCATCGCCGCTTGTTGGGCAGTGTCGGTATCAGTAACGGCAAACCCGACTAATTGTTCTGCTTCCACAGCATTGGGGGTAATAATGTCGATATTATGATAGAGAGTAAAGGGTAATGGTTGGGCCGGGGCAGGGTCGAGAATAACTTTCACACCCATCTGTTGGGCAAGTTCTGCCGCCGCTTCCACAACGGCTAAGGGAATTTCCAACTGCAATAATAAAAACGCTGCCCCTTCTAAATGCGGGCGCAGTCGTTCAACATCTGTTTCGTCCAGTTTGCCGTTGGCTTCGGGAATGACAATGATTTGATTTTCTCCTTGATCATCCACTGCAATCATGGCAACGCCGGTATGAACCGATTCATCCTTTAATACCCCGCAGGTATCCACTTGGTTGTCTTGCAAGGATTGGATGAGATTTTCGCCAAAGCTATCTTTGCCCACACGCCCCACCATGCGACAAGGAATGCCTAACCGAGACACCGCGATCGCTTGATTGGCCCCTTTTCCACCGGGAATCATGGCAAAGCCTTCCCCGGTAATGGTTTCTCCGGGCATGGGCAACCGGGCGGTATTGGCCACTAAATCCATATTAAGACTGCCCAAGACAACAATATGAGACTGATTCATAAATTAAGATGCGGACTCGCGATGATCAAAAGATTCCCGTTGTGTCTCTTTGGGAAAATCGGGAGAAAGACGTTCCGTGTTTTCTAAACGGCTGCGAATGGCCTCGATATTATCTCCACTGTCGTTTAAGCGCTGAGAAATGTCGCTCAAGTGTTTCTGGTTGTCAATGGGGAGATGAGGCATGGGCAAATCCTCATTGGGCCAATTTTCCAGGTCAATGCAGGGACAAGGACCGGTTTTGACACCGGAATGCTTCAAGGGAATGGGCATTTGACAGCGGGCACAGGGTTCCACATCCCAATCGGAACTGAGTAGTTCTTCTATGGTTTGATCCGTTCCTTGCAAGTAACAATGACCGCTTTCCGGGGAAAGAATTTCTTGCCAACAGGCTTCAAATTCTGCAGAAAACCGATCGCGCTGCAACACGGATTCCGGTTGTCTCACTGCTTGACCATTATGAATATACACTTTTTTGCCGACCAAAAACCAATAGGCTAGGTATTGTTTAACTTGTTGTTGAGATGCCATGAGATTAATACTCCATCTTGCAAATTCGATTTATAGGGCCGTGAGCGGTTGACCCAGTTGACTCAAGGGTAAGGCATAGCCGCCCGTTACTAAGTAAACTTCTGTTGCGTTTTCTCCCACGCGACGAATTAAATCCCCTAACCGATCGCGAAACGCCCGTCCGCTTTTATAGGCGGGAATCACTCCCCATCCTGTTTCTTCGCCCACTAAAATCACCTGCGCTGCCGTTTGGTTTAAACTATCTAAAAAGGCCTTTACCGTCTGTTCCCATTCTTGATCCTCACTCGTCAGCAGATTGGCAACCCAGGTTCCCAGGGAGTCGATTAATAAACACTCTTGCGGCTGGGCTTGCTGGAGACAGTCTGCTAAAGCGGTGGGAATTTCTTGGGTGGACCAAGATGGGGGGCGACGCAAGGCATGTTTTTGCAGTTTGTCTTGCCATGCGGGATCATTGGGATCCGCGATCGCGGTGGCAATATAAGTAACGGGGTTAGGGGATTGTTTGGCCAAATATTCTGCCCATTCACTTTTGCCTGAACTCGCGGGTCCGACCACGAGAATGATTTGTTCTAGTTGCTTTTGTGATGTTTCCACAGTTTCTATTGTAATGGGTTGAGCAATCCCCTTCCATGGCAAACCAAAATTCTTAATTCTATTTTTTGATTTAATTAAGGAAATTCTTTCTGTGATTGATTCGTTTTTCAACTAAAAATAACTAATCATCAAATTGAGCCATGGCGAAACATACTATCCTATTCATTCATATTGCGATATGTCGCCACAGCAGAAGGAGAAATTCGATTCAAATAGCGAAAGATCCAATACTTGAAAATCGTATCTAAAATCACGGGAAAAGTAGCAATAAATAAGAAATTAAACTCCCGATTTTCTGGCAATCCAAAATGCCGTCCAATTTCTTCTAAAATAATCTCCCAACCATGAGGGGAATGATATCCCACAAACATATCGGTGGATAAAATAATGATAAATGCTTTGGCGGAATCACTTAACCCATAAATAAATTCATCAATAAATGATTTAAGAACTGCAATTTGTTCGCGACTAAAATAAATGACTAACCCAAACGCGACGACAGACAACAAATCCGCAATAATATTTTCCAGGGCATTCTGACCCAAATCTTGATATTTTTCTGCAATTTCTACGGCTTTCTCTTCTACCCTTTTTTCGATTTCTTCCTCAGATAATTCTGACTCCATCCCCAACTTTTTTTTGAAGTGCAGTTTTTCTTCGTAATTTTTTAATTCGGTTAAGGCTTCTTCCTCAAAATCTTCATTAATAAATATTTCTTCCTGAGTTTCTGTAAACCAATATTGTTCGGCAATGGGGTGAATAATAAAAGTTTTCGTAATTTGATGCGTCAGCAACGGGACAATAATTAAAATCAATAGAAAGCGAATTGAAATTGCTGTTTTATCCCGAGAGGTACGAAAGGTTTTAACAACTTCTTCTTCTGCTTCTGAAGATTTGGGATCAATTTCTCGCTTAATGCGATTTAAAGTTCTCAGCAGCGATCGCGGTAAAACGCTAGTTTGGTCAGAAAGATTTTTGCTTTTTTGGGATTTGTCGGAACGAGGATTTCCAGAAGCAGGTTGCTCTTGCTTTTTTAAGGGACCGCTTTTTTCTTCATAAGACATTTCTTCAACCCGAGAAGAAGAATAGATCCCGTTTTCACTTAATTTTCTCTTACTTTTCCCTTCACCTTGATTCGCATCTTGGCTTGCTTCTCCCTGCTCATAATGGAAAACAACATCCTCAACAAAATTTAATTTTTCTAAAATGACCGAGGGATTTTTGAAGTATTTATTACGAGGAAAATTCTGAGCAGACCAGTTAATAAAGGAACGACTATTTTTAAATTCGTTTAATTTCGCTTGGGCAACTTTTAAATTTTGATTAACTTCTTCCTGAAAATAAGCAAGAACTTGGTCAGAATAAGAAGAGCCATTTTTGGGTTTAACGGGCTGTTGAGCAAAATATTCATCTTCAATGACCTTAATCATTAAAGTAGCCCGATAAGCTTGCTCTAATGATTGCTCTGGAGAATTGGAAAACCACTGTGTTAAATTACGAAAAACTCTCGGTAGATACATTAACTAACAAGATAGATAATAATTAATATTATTGAGTGTGAGTTAACTCGTTTTTCAAGATAAGCTAGAGAGGAATAGCATTTGGGGAAATTTTAACAAACATACATGGCAACGGAATTCGCCAGTTGGATTACAGGTGACGCCGGCAGCGGCAAAACTGCTTACTTAGTTGAAACCTTTTGCCACTGGCTTCAAAACTGGCAACCAAGTTTACAAAAAAGCCAACTGCAGTGGACGCCTTCTGTTATTATCTTTGCTGCTAATCATACCACTCGTCGCGAACTGAGCCAGCAATTAACATCTGCTGTTAAGGGAGAATATCCCATTGTTGTCAAAACGCCACTGGGCTTTATTGAAGATGAAGTCAATTTATTTTCGCCCCTTTGTTGGCAACGATTAAATCTAACCCCCCAGTATACGCTAAAACTGCGCTCGGAAACGGAACAAAGTCTAGCCACAGCGCTGTGGCATGATGCTTGGCCAAAGTCGATGATTCCCAACGCCACAGCAGAAGCTCGTTTAGTTCGAACTACCTTAGATATTTTACAACTAGCGGGAGCCAGTGCCACCCCCCTGGAGGAGATTCCTCATCGACTGGCTTCTCGACTTTCCCCGGAAGAAAAAGCAACGTTGGGAGACGAAGAAATTTTACCGTTAATGGGCGAACTGATTTTGCAATGGCGAGATTGGTGTTTCCAGCGCGGCTTCCTCACCTACGGTCTCATTTACCATTTGTATGGACAAGTTTTATTGCCAGATCCCGCGTATCAAGAGAAGTTGCAGCATCGCTATCAGGGGATTTTCGCCGATGATGTCGATGATTATCCCGCGATCGCGCACGATTTAGCAAGCTTTTTTCTCCAGCAACAGGGAACTGCTGTCTTTACCTTCAACCCCAACGGAAAAGTTCGTTTTGGACTGAATGCCGATCCCGATATTTGGGAAAATCTAGCGCAACATTGTCACACTATTGCCCTTTCGCCGCCTTCCCCTGCTTCTAACACTTCCTCTCCCCGAGATACCATTCCCAGCATCCTGCAACTCATTGATGATCCTTCTTCCCTAGAACCGTTGCCTTCCTGCATTCGCAGCGTTCAAACCCTCTCTCGTTCCCAATTGCTGCGGGAAACTGCCGAAACGATTATTGAAGCGATTCAACAAGGGAAAATTCAACCGGAACAAGTGGCCATTATTGCCCCCGGTTTAGATGAAATTGCCCGCTACACGTTGATGAAATTATTTCATCAAGCCTCAATTCCAGTTTACCCTCTCAATGAACAACGCCCACTGATTAGTTCTTCCTTAGTTCGTGCCCTGCTAACCCTTGCTTGTTTGGTTTATCCCAATTTAGGGCGATTAATCGACAGCAATACGGTTGCGGAAATGCTGGTCATTTTAACCGAACCTTCTTCTTATTCTATCGATCCGGTGCGCGCGGGATTGCTGGCTGACTATTGTTATCAAGCGGATCCCAGTTCTCCTCGTTTACTCGATATTAAAACCTTTTCGCGTTGGGATCGCATCGGATATCAAGCAGAAACTGCCTATAATCAACTTCGTGATTGGATTGAAGATCAAAAACAGCAACAAAATACTGCCAAACCAACCAATTTAGTCAGCTTTTTCAATCAAGCCATTCAACAACTGCTTTGGAAAGGAAATAATTTTTCCGTTGCCGATCTTTCTAGTTTGAGAGAATTAACAGAAACAGCACAACATTATTGGGAAGTGGAAACCCGAATGCAAGACGTTGCCTCCCTGGATCAAAGCCATATTATTGAACAGTTTATTAAACTCCTCAGACAAGGTACAATTACAGCGAATCCCTATCCACTGACGTCTTTACAACAATCTTTTTCCCAAGGAATTACCCTTGCCAATATTTTTCAGTATCGTTCCCAGAGAAGTTATCATCGTTGGCAATTTTGGTTGGATATCGGTTCGCCCTTATGGCTAAAACAAGGGGCAACAAGTTTATTTGCTTCTTCGGTGTTTCTTCGCGATGAAAGCGGCGAAAATTTAACCCCGGAACTGGAAGATGAAGAACATCTCAAACGCATTTTACAAGATTTATTAGAGCGAGCAACGGAACGGGTTTATTTATGCCATAGTGATTTAGCGGTTAATGGTACTGAACAAATGGGGATTTTATCCAGTTTGTTGCAAGGAACAATGCCCTTAGAAAAATCTGCCAATCAAGTTTCTCAATAAATGGTTCAATTTATGGTAATTCTAAATCGGGAATTACCATTTTCTTTTCACTTGAAGTCCACCTGAATTTAATCGGTTTAAAACTGTGTTTACTCTTACTTTATCAACTCAATTATTTGCTGTTTCAGAACCGCAACCCCTTTTAGGCCAAGCCTGGTTAGACT
This sequence comes from Halothece sp., assembly GCA_042218725.1. Lineage (GTDB taxonomy): Bacteria > Cyanobacteriota > Cyanobacteriia > Cyanobacteriales > Rubidibacteraceae > Halothece. The sequence continues at coordinate 27,311 of JBDGQV010000240.1, forward strand.
TAATGGTGATCCTGTTAATGTTTGTTCTATCGGGAACCTTTTCAGGATCAGAAACGGCAATTACCGCCTTTGATAATTTAAAACTTCGCGGTTTAATTCGAGAAAAAGGGGATCCCAATGGAATTTTTCGTCTGGTTTTAGAGAATCGGACGCGGTTTATTATTACTCTGTTATTAGGCAATAATTTAGTTAATAATTTTGCAGCGGTTTTAACCAGTAATTTATTTGCCATTTGGTTAGGAAATGCCGGATTGGGAATTGCAACTGCGGTTGTGACAGTTGTCGTATTAATCTTTGCAGAAATCACCCCAAAATCTTTAGCAATTAATAATGTTTTATCCATTTTTCAGTTAGTTGTTCGCCCCATTTATTGGTTATCCCGAGCTCTCTCTTTATTTGGCATTATTTATTTATTTGAAACCATTGCTCAATATACGGTTCACTTATTTCAAAAACTTCTCGGCCAAAATGATCAGCAAGGGGAATCTTTAACTGACTTGCAATTAATGATTGAAATGTTGGGGGGGAAAGGGAAACTGGATATTTATAAGCATCAGTTGCTGAATAAAGCGCTGATGTTGGATCAGTTGCGGGCTAAAGACGTGGTTAAACCTCGGATTGCCATGCGAACCATTTCTCATCAAGCAACGTTGCAAGAAGTGGTTAATATGTGTTTAGACACGGGGTATTCCCGCATTCCTGTGCAGGGAGAATCCAAAGATGAGATTGTCGGGGTGGTGAACTTAAAAGAAGCCTTGCAGTGGTTGCATAATCTTCCTGCCGAGAATCGCAATGAAGTCTCGGTGACAGAAGCCATGGCACCGCCGGTGTATATTCCTGAAACCAAACAGGTGGCAAGCATCTTAAAAGAAATGTTGCAGCAACGGCTGCATATCGCGATCGTGGTAGATGAATATGGAGGAACGGTGGGGCTGGTTACCCTAGAAGATATTTTAGAAGAACTGGTCGGGGAAATTTATGATGAAAGCGATTTTCCTCGTTCTCGGCAACGCAATGGCAGATCTGGTTCCTCTCAACCGCGCAGACGGCGATCTCAAGAGGGATAAGAAAAAAGTGCGCGATCCCTTTGCAATTCCAAAACCCTGTGTTATTATAAATAATCGCGCGTGGAAACGCGGGTCGGTGCCCGAGTGGTTAATGGGGGCGGACTGTAAATCCGCTGGCTTTTGCCTTCGTTGGTTCGAATCCAACCCGGCCCATTCCCCCACGCCCGTGTAGCTCAGCGGTAGAGCACACCCTTGGTAAGGGTGAGGTCACGAGTTCAAGTCTCGTCACGGGCTTTTAA
>JBDGQV010000241.1:0-2642 GCA_042218725.1 Halothece sp.
GCGGGAAATGTTCAAATCATTTGGTTAAAGACCAATGCCAATTTATGCTAAAGTGTGCAACACCCCATTAGCTTGCGATAATGATTTGACTGATATGGATGCCTTGGTTTTGTCGGCAGATTCGGCTTCTTTTCCAGTTCCCCAAAAACGGGACATTTTAGCCGAACTGTTGGCGGACAAACGCTCTCCCAATACCCGCCATGCTTATGAGAAGGATTTGCGGGATTTCTTTCGCACCACGGCCGGCAGCGAACCGACACCGGCGTTAGTGGGAGCGTTTTTGCAGCTGGACCGTTTAGAGGCGGTTTCGACGGTGTTGCAGTATAAGGCGGCTTTGTTTGAGCGCGGCTTAAAGCAGGCAACGGTGAATCGGCGTTTGGCGGCGATTAAGTCTTTGGTGAGTTACGCGTATCAAATCGGCAAATGCGACTATACCCTCTCCAGCATTAAGGGGGAGAAGGTACAGAAGTATCGCGATACCACTGGCATTAGTTCTGAGGCGTTTCGTCGGGTGTTGGCGCTGCCGAACTGTGAGACGATTAAAGGCGTGCGGGATTATGCGCTGCTGCGTTTGCTGTGGGAAAATGCCCTGCGCCGCGGCGAGGTATCCAAGGCCAATATCGAGGATTTTGACCCCCAGGCGAAGGTTTTGCGGATTCGCGGGAAAGGAAAGGGGGAACAAGCTGATGCCGTTGATTTGTCTCAGGGGATGGTCAAGGCGTTGTTGGCGTGGTTAAAGCAAGGAAAGCGGGTCAAGAGAAATCAGCCTTTGTTTTGGGCGGTGGACCGGGCGCATTGGGGGCATCGTCTCTCGGGAAGCGCGATTGCGCAGGTGGTGCAGGGCTATTGCCGGCAGGCGGGGATTGAAAAGCCCATGTCGCCGCATCGCATTCGCCATAGCAGCATTACCGCGGCCTTGGATGTGACTGAGGGGAATGTCCGCAAGGTGCAGAAGTTGTCCCGGCATTCCAATTTGGATACGTTGATGGTTTACGACGACAACCGCACTAAAGACCAGTTGGAAATTTCGGATTTGTTGGCCGATTTGATTTAATCTATGCCTGCTCTGTTTTTGCTCTCATCTGTTAGCTACGCAATTGTAGCCATCGTCTTATTAGGTTTCGGATTAGTCTATTTAGCGCGAAATCGGTTTCTGCCCTATCACGGTCAAGCCATCGGTTTGTCTTGGTCTCAACTCGACCCCAACTTACAGGTTTTAATTTTGGCATTAATGAGAGTAGCAGGTACCGGTTTTGTCGTTGCTGGTTTGGCCATGCTGGTTCTGTTGCTCATCCCTTGGCGGGCAGGAGAAACTTGGTCTATGTATGCGATCCCGGCAATTAGTTTTTGTGCCTGTTTGGGAAGTATCTATGCAACGTTTCTCGTGAAAACCAAAACTCCGGGAACACCGCCGCTAAGGCTAAGCATTTTGGGGTTAGTCCTGACGATAATGGGATTGATTTTTTCAATCATGTAAGTTGGATGCGATGCGCGATCGCTGGAAAAATTTTGGCAGTTTTTCTTGAATACTCAAAACGATTATCAGCCAGGGGAACGGGAACTTATTTTTTAGCAGTTCTCGAATTCATGAGGTACAGAACTGCTGACCTGTCTCTCTTCCCACCTAAATTTTTAGGCTAACGCAATTCAGACTTTATATTTTTGATAGTCGCTACGAGCTTCTGAGACATTTCATGTTTACCTTGTTGCTTAAAGATTTCTGCAGCTTTCTGAAAGTCATTAACAGTACCTGATAAGTTTCCTAATTGATAGCGCACAAGCCCACGATTTTGATAACTACCAGCAAAATAAGGATTAAGGTGAATGACTTGAGTATAGTCTTGCTCTGCTTTTTTTAAATTCCCTTGTTTAAAGTAAACATTCCCTCTATTAGTGTAAGCTAGAGTAAAATTAGGATCACTAGAAATTGCCTGATTATAATCTTTCAGCGCTCTTGATAAATATTCGCGACCAAAGAAAATATTTCCACGATTATAGTAAGCCCTAGCGTGATTAGGATCAAGATGGATAGCTTGATTATAATTGTTAATTGCTTTTTCTAAATCACCTTGTTTTTTGTAAGCTAATCCTCGATTATAGTAAAATTCAGCATTGTTGGGATTGAGATGAATTGCTTGATTATAGTCTTGAATTGCACTTTCTAAATGTCCTTGATCATCACGAGCATTTCCGCGATTATAGTAGGATTCATAATCATTAGGATCAAGAGCAATTGCTTGGGTTAAATCTTCAATTGCTTTTGTATAGCTTCCTTGTTGACGGTGAGCGGAGCCTCGTACAGCATAAGCAGAAGCAAAATTAGGTTCGAGAGCAATTACTTGGGTTAAGTATTTAATTGCTTCCATATAGTTGCCTTGCACATCGAACTTTAATCCTTGACCGTAAAGAGTATAGGCTTCTGGATTTTCATTTAATAATTTATCCGCTTCAAGGAATTTATTATCATCAAAATAACTAGATGATATGTTATTACTTTGACTTTGAAACTGCTTTTCAAAGAGAGATAATTCTTGCTTTAATTTCCCTGTATATGAATCTGTTTTTTTAATTCTCTCTCTACATTCAATAGCTTTGTTTTGCATTCCAGCTAAATCATATTGTTCAGCAGCTTTTTCCCACTG
>JBDGQV010000242.1:0-3686 GCA_042218725.1 Halothece sp.
CCAAAACTGGCAGCGAGTTCTAACACCGTTTCACCGGGTTGAAAATCCGCCCAGTCTAGGAGTTGGCGAGTGGCTTCCAATCCGCCTGGACGCAGGACGGTTTTGCCGGCTTTTGCCAGCACTTCATGCCCAGGGGCGGTTTTGAGGTTTAAAGCTGAGGTACTCATGATGGGATTCCTCCTGATAGTGAAAGAAAGGAATGGTGTTGGTTGATTTCTTCCCTAGCATTCGGTATCTGGGAAAGAAATTGCTATAGTTTTAAGATGACAAAAATTTTCAGCTACATCTTTGAGGTAGCTCAGTTTTGATGTTGGCTACCGCAGAACAACTCCAAAAAATCTCAATCCTAAAAAATCTCTCTTTAGAGAATTTGCATCAATTACAGCCTCATGCCGAGCTTCGCACCTATTACAAAAACGAAATGGTGATGATTGAAGGAGATAGTCTCCCGGCCAAGTTATTTGCTTTGGCAGAAGGCAAGTTGCAAATTCAAAAAACAGCCAGTACAGGAAAAGAAACGGTGGTGCGGATTATTCGCTCGGGAGAACTGTTTGCTGCCCCTGCCATATTTGGCAATCAAATTGCCCCGGCAACGGTGGTGAGTCAAGAAACGTCACAAATCGTGAAAATTGATAAAACGGCAATGCTTGATGCGATTAGCGATACGCCTGAGATCGCGCTCCGAATTCTCGAAACCTTTAACCAACGCTTACAGCATTTGCATGAAACCGTACATGGGTTGATTTCCGAACGCGCGATCGCGCGACTGGCTCGTTTAATTTTATATCAAGCCCAGGAACAAGGCACAACTGCCCAAGCCGAGGGCAATGTCATCAACGTCAAACTCTCTTATTACCAGATGGCACGGATGATTGGCATTACCTACGAAGAATGCATTCGTCTATTAAAACAAATGGAAGGAGCCGTGACGTATCGCCGAGGCGGTACAATGATTATTCACGATTGGGAAGCTCTCGAATCGTTTGCTTGTAAAGAACAATAGCCGGACAGGAGGAGAATCGCTGTAAAATATAAAATGAAAGAATTCGTATTGCTTGTAAGCATCACCTAACTAACTGGGAAAGAGCTATGCCAAGAACACAGCGCAATGACAATTTTATTGATAAGTCATTTACCGTCATGGCAGATATCATCTTAAAGATACTGCCTACGCAGAAGCGATCAAAAGAAGCCTTTGTTTACTACCGAGATGGCATGTCAGCCCAAGCCGATGGGGAATATGCCGAGGCCTTGGATAATTATTATGAAGCCCTAAAGTTAGAAGAAGATGCCAATGATCGCAGCTATATCCTGTACAATATAGGCTTGATTCACCAAAGCAATGGCGAATACGAAAAAGCCCTCCAGTATTATCAAGAAGCGCTTGAGGTAAATCCTCGTCTCCCGCAAGCTCTGAATAATACCGCTGTGATTCATCACTATCAGGGGGACTTAGCCAAACAAGAAGGTCGCGAAGAAGAGGGAGAAGCTCTCTTCGATCAGGCGGCGGAATACTGGAAAGAAGCCATTCGTCTAGCGCCCAATAACTATATTGAAGCGCAAAACTGGCTCAAAACCACGGGACGCTCTGACATCGATATTTATTTCTAACCCTAAATTATGATTGATCGCGAACAAGTCCAAAAAATCGCTTATTTAGCTCGTTTAGAACTTACCCCTGAACAAGAGGAAGAATTTACGGGGCAACTCAGCAGTATCTTAGAGTATGTGGAACAACTCAATGAATTGGATACGACTGATGTGCCTCCCACTACTCGCGCCATTGATGTCGAAAATATCACGCGAGAAGATGAACTTCGCTCCTATGCTGACCGAGAAGCTTTATTGGATCAAGCCCCCGAACGAGAAGATGATTTCTTCCAAGTGCCCCAAATTATGAGTAGCGATGAAGCTTAATTAACGATACAACATTAATAGCGATTCTATTGTGACGCAAAGGCTGATTCCATGCTCCATTCCTTGTTCCAACAATTACCAAAATGGTCGCTTGTTGCTTCCATTGCCCTGCTGTCTCCTTTTAATGCTAGTCTTTTTAAACCGGTTTGGGCCGCCCCAGCTAAGACGGCCCCAGACCGTTTAACGCAACAACTCAAAGCTCTGGAAACCGCTGCCAATAATCGCGATTTAGAGGCAGTGCAAAACATTTATAGCAATGAGGCAACCACGGTTGTCGGCAGTCCCCAAAAATTAACCCAAAAACTCAAACAATTCTGGGAGCAATATTCAAAACTGGATTATCAAGTCGAATTGCAAAGCTGGGAAAAACAGGGCAATACGATTGTTGCAGAAACAGTAACGCGCATCCGCGGCTTACGAGAACAGCAGGACCGTGATATGGTACTTCAAGCCGAGTTGCGATCGCGCCAACAGTTTGTTGATGGTAAAATTGTCTCTCAAGAAATTTTAACTGAACAATCCCAGCTTTATATTGGCAAGAATGCTCCTCGGGTGAGAATTAATGCTCCCAATCAAGTTAAAGTGGGAGAGGAATTCAACTTTGATGTCATTGTTCGTGAACCAGTTGGAGATGGTATCTTAATGGGAACCGCTGTGGAAGAACCAGTCACTCCCAGTGACTATTTAAAGCCCCAAAAGTTAGATTTAAAAATTTTACCAGCAGGCGGCATTTATCGCTTAGGAAAGATCAAGAACTCCGGTCAACGTTGGCTATCTGCTATTATTGTGCGAGGCAACGGTATGACCTTGGTATCAAAACGTATCAACATTGTTCCCACTCAAGCCGCGTTGTCGAATTCTAAGAAGAATTAATGGAATCTCTTGAATATCAAACTGTTTTCACTACTGCTGCAAGCAATGGCATCAGTGTTAATTGCGCCAAATGGTTTGGTGAGAGACTTGATGGATTGATCAATGAGGCAGGCTTCAGTGGAGGACTTAATCCCTTTTCCAGCAGTTTCATCAGGCGTCATCGACGACGTTGAAATTTTAATCAATCAGCAATGACCAATCGCTAATTGCCAGTCTACTCGTCATGCGGTAGGGGGTAACGAATAAACAATCGCCAATAGCTATGACTAATACGCCAATTCAATTCTGTGAGGATCCCGAAAAAATCGATATTGTTGCGCTGCAAAACCTGCTGAATCTTTGTGCATTTTGGGCAGAAGGACGCAGTCAAGAAGGATTAGAAATCGCGATCGCGAATAGTAATCCCGTGATTACCGTTTGGGAAGGAGAACGGTTAATTGGCTTTTCTCGCGCTACGACAGATTGTGTTTATCGCGCAACGATTTGGGATGTGGTCATTCATCCAGAATATCGCGGCATTGGCTTAGGCAGTAAATTAGTAGAAACCATGCTGGCACATCCCCGCATCAATGGGGTGGAACGGGTGTATTTGATGACAACTTATCAACAGGACTTTTATAAACAAATTGGCTTCCAGGAAAATCAAACCACAACCATGGTGATTTACAATAATGATTTTCCCCGGCATCAAATCTCATCCAAAAAATCAGAAGAAGTTGCCAATGAAATAATGCAACAATATTAGTTGAGCAAGAGGGCTAACAATTCTACGACTATTAACATAAAGCATCAAAGTTTTACTTGCTATAAGTTCCCATCAACTGTGTCTGCTGAAGAATTTTACCTTCCATCGCTTGTTCAAGCTGTTGACGTGAAGCACCTGGCGGAAGTTGTAA